>JBBQMC010000020.1:0-20957 GCA_038328565.1 Candidatus Limnocylindria bacterium | reverse complement strand
GCCACCTGGCCGGCGACGAGCTGCTCGCGGCGGTCGCGCGCCGCATCGCGGCCACCGTGCGGCCGGACGACATCGTGAGCCGCCTCTCCGGCGACGAGTTCGCGATCATGCTCGGCGCGGCCGACGTCGCGATCGCGGGTCGCGTGGCCGGGCGGCTGCTCGAAACCATCGGCCAGCCGTTCGAGCTCGATGGCAAGCAGGTCCACCTCGAGGCGAGCATCGGCATGGCATTCGAGTCGGACGGGCCGGTGACCGCCGGTGAGCTGCTCCGCAACGCGGACGTCGCGATGTACGAGGCGAAGGCGCGCGGCAAGGGCCGCGTGGAGCTGTTCGAGGCACGGATGCACGCCGCCGTCCTCACCCGCCTCGAGTTGAAGGCCGACCTCGAGCATGCCATCGAGCGCAACGAGCTGCGCGTCCGCTACCAGCCGATCTACGAGCTGGGCAGCGGCGAGCTCGACGGCTTCGAGGCGCTCATCCGCTGGCGCCATCCGCCGCGGGGCGAGATCGGTCCGCTCGACTTCATACCTCTCGCGGAGGAAACCGGGCTCATCGTGCCGATCGGGCGCTGGGTCCTCGCGCAGGCCTGCACGCAGGCACGCGCCTGGAACGACGCCACTGAGCGCCGCGTGACGGTCAGCGTCAACCTGAGCTCCCGCCAGCTGCGCGAGCCCGCCATCGTCGAGTGGGTGCGCGACGCGCTCGGCAGCGCCGGGCTGGATGCCGGCCTCCTGACGCTGGAGCTCACCGAGTCGGGGCTCATGCAGGACGACGAGGGGCGCCTCCGGGCGCTGCGCGACCTCGGCGTCCACCTGGCGCTCGACGACTTCGGCACCGGTTACAGCTCGCTCAGCTACCTGTCGCGGTTCCCGATCGACATCCTGAAGGTGGATCGGTCCTTCATCGCCCAGATGGACGAGGGCGACCTGCCGGTTCTCGTGTCGTCCGTCCTCCAGCTCGGCCGCGCGATGGGGATGGCGACGATCGCGGAGGGCATCGAGCGTCCGGAGCAGCTGAGCCGGCTGCGCGCGCTCGGGGTGGGCTTCGGGCAGAGCTTCCTCCTCGCCCGGCCGATGGATGCCATCAGCGCCACGAACCTCGTGACGGAGGGCGAGACACTGGACCGTCTCGTCTCCTGACCTCCGGACCGATAGCGCCGCGGGCGTGTGCCGTACCATCGGCCGCGCAATGACGTACGACTACCGAACCGTGACCGCGGCCACCGTCGCCGCCGAGACCGAGGCCGCCCTTGCCAGCGCCGAGGAGCAGATCGCGCGGGCGGTGGCCTCCGCCGAGGCGCCATCGGTGGCCGACACCCTGGCACCGATCGAGCTGGCGAATGCCGCCGTCGGCACCGGCTACGGGCGCGGCGCCTTCATGGCGCAGGTCGCGACCGATGCCGCGGTCCGCGATGCCGGCAGCGAGGCGGAGGAGCGGATCACGAAGTGGCGGGTGGGGCTCGCGTTCCGCGACGATCTCCACGCCGCGGTGCGCGCGCTCGCCGACTCCCCCGCCGGCGCCGCGCTCGAGGGCGAGGACCGGCGCCTCCTCGACTTCTGGCTGCGCGACTTCCGCCGCGCCGGCCAGGAGCTCAGTGCCGAGAAGCGACGCGAGCTCGAGGCCCTTCGCTCACGCCTGGTCGAGCTCGAGGTCGCATACCAGCGGAACATCAGCGAGTTCTCCGACGGGATCGAGGTCACGCGCGACGAGCTGGCGGGCATGCCCGACTCGTACATCCAGCGCCTCCAGCCGGGCGAGCAGCCCGGGACGCTGCGGGTCAGCCTCGACTACCCGGAGTTCACCCCGTTCCTCGAGCGCGGCGACCGTCGCGACCTGCGCGAGACGCTGTTCCGCAAGAACTGGAACAAGGCGACCGAGGCGAACCGCCCCCTCCTGACGGAGGCGCTCGCGCTGCGGCGGAAGGTCGCAGCACTCCTCGGCTACCCGACCTGGGCGCACATCGCGACCGAGGTGCGCATGAGCGGCGACCCGGACCGCGTGGCGGCGTTCTACGAGGAGCTCATCCCACCGATCCGCGCGGCCGCGGCGTCCGAGATCGGCAAGCTCGGCGGCATGATGGCCGCCGACGGCGTCGATGGCACGATCCAGAGCTGGGACTGGGCGTACTACGACACCGCCGAGCAGCTCGCCAACTACGGCATCGACCAGACCGAGATCGCCGAGTACCTGCCCCTCGACCGCGTCTGGCAGGGCCTGTTCGAGATCACGGGCGAGGTCTTTGGCCTCGATTACCGTGAGGTCGCCGACGCGCGGGCATGGCACCCCGACGTGAAGCTGTACGAGGTCCGCGATCGGTCCAGCGGTGAGCACCTGGCGAGCTTCTACGCCGATCTCTTCCCGCGCGAGGGGAAGTTCAGCCATGCGGCTGCCTTTCCGATCGTGCTCGGTCATCGGCGAGCGGATGGCGGCTACAAGAAGCCGGTCAACGCGATCGTGGCGAATTTCACGCCGCCGTCCGGCGATCGCCCGTCGCTCCTCCGCCACGGGCCGCGCGGCGAGGTCGAGACGCTGTTCCACGAGTTCGGCCACATCCTGCACATGAGCCTCACCCGCGCCGCGTATACCCGCTTCAGCGGCGCCGACACCGAGTACGACTTCGTGGAGGCGCCATCCCAGATCATGGAGCACTGGGCGTGGCAGCCCGAGCTCATCCGCCGCATCTCCGGCCACTGGAAGACCGGCGAGCCGATCCCCGATGCGCTGGTGGAGGGGCTGATCGGCGCGCGCTACATCAACGTCGGCACGCGCTACGCGCGACAGGTCTTCTTCGGCACGCTCGACCTCGAGATCCACGGGGCGCAGGACGTCGACGCGGTCGACGCCATGCGCGACGCCTATCGCGTCACCGCCCTCGACTACCCGGAGGACACGTTCTTCCTCGCTGGCTTCGGCCACGTCATGGGCGGCTATGACGCCGGCTATTACGGCTACCTGTGGGCGGAGGTGATCGGCGACGACATGTTCGGCCGCTTCCTGGACGAGGGCCTGCTCTCGACCGATGTCGGCCGCGACTACCGCCGCGAGATCCTGGAGCCGAACGGCACCCGCCCCGCCGACGCGATGGTCCGCGCCTTCCTCGGCCGCGAGCCGTCGAACCGGGCCTTCCTCGAGATGCGGGGCATGCCCACCCCGTAGGGGCTGGGGGTGGCGCGGCCGGCAAGGGGCGCGGTGCTGCCGCAGCAGTGGACGAGCTGACCCACGCCGGATTCACGCGAGGTGACCGCAATCCAGCGGATTTCCTCACCGGAGCCGTCGGATTCACGCCGGACGTGACCCTGAGGGCGCCGCGGCGGGGTCTGACCGGTTGATGGTCAGGTGGCGTGAATCCGACGGTGACGCAGGGAGCACACGCGGCGCAACGCGCGCCGCGAACGGTCGAGCGAGGGCTGGTACCGTCGCCGGGTGACTCCGCCAACGTCCAGGGCCCTGATCCTCGCCACCCTCGCCTGCGTCGTGGCCGCCACGTGCTGGGCGGGCAACGCGATCATCGCCAGCGGCGCGTTCGACCGCGGCATCACGCCAGCCCAGCTCGCATCGGCGCGCGTGGTGGTCGCGTTCGTGCCCCTCGCCGCGTTCCTGGCGCTCGCGCGCCGGGACCTGCTGCGTCCGCCGCGGGCGGCGCTCCCCTGGCTGGTCGCCTTCGGTGCATGCCTCGTTGCGGTCAACTTCGCCTATTACGAGGCGATCAACCGCGTTCCGGTGGGCGTGGCGATCTCGCTCCAGTACACCGCGCCGGTGGTCATCGTGGCGGGCACGGCGCTCATCGGGCGCGCGGCGACCTCGGTCGGAACGTGGATCGCGGCGATCCTCACGCTCGTCGGCGCGGTCCTCGTCTCCGGCGCGTTGACGGGGTCGGGGGGACGCGGGCTCGACCCGGCCGGCATCGTGGCGGGGATCGGCTCGGCGATCTCGTACGGCGGCTACCTGTTGACCGCCGAGGCGGGAGGGCGGCGCGGCGCGCATCCGGCGCAGACGCTGCTCGTCGGCTTTGCGGTCGCGATCGCCATCTGGGCGGTCCTGCTGCCGCTGTGGTCGTGGCCGGTCGCGCTGCTCCGCGACCCGGACGTGCTGTGGCGCGTCGTCGCCGTGGGACTGGTGGGCACGCTGCTCCCGTTCGCGCTCACCGTGTCTGCGCTCCGCATCCTCTCCTCGGCGGTGGCCGGCATCGCGACCACGACCGAGCCCGTCCTCGCGGCCGCGCTGGCCTGGCTCTTCCTCCAGCAGGCGCTGACGGCCACCCAGCTCGTGGGCGGGGCGCTCGTCGTGACCGGCGTGCTTCTCGCCCAGGTCTCGCGGCGCGACGCCGGCGCGGGGCGCGCGGCGCCGGTCGAGGCGACGCCCTAGCGGAGGTCAGCCCAGGAAGTCGAGGACCGCGCGGCTGAACAGGGCGGGATCCTCCATCGGTGGCAGGTGCGCCACCCCCGGCAGGATCTGCAGCCGCGCGCCGGGGATCTCCGCGGCCAGGAAGCGCGCGATATCCACGAAGTCAGGCTGGTCGAGCTCCCCGACCATGACGAGCGTGGGCGCGGCGATCGAGCCGAGCGCTGCGCGACGACTCGGCGCGAGCCAGCCGCCCTTCGCGTCGTCGTTGTCGTAGTCGAGCGCGTGCCGCTGCATCTCGAAGACGCGCTGGCGTAGCGCGGCCGGCACGGTGTCCGGACCGCGCGTCTGACCGTCGAGCCAGGTGCGGACGTTGACCCATGCCACCTCGTCAAGGTCGCCCGACTCCCAGGCCGTCTCTTCGACGTCCCATTCCGCGCGCATGCCGGCCGAGTGCTCCCAGCCGTCGATGCCCGACGCGACCACGATGAGCCGGTCGACGAGCTCCGGATGCGCGATCGCCACGTCGAGGGCCACGTGGCCGCCCATCGAGACGCCCACGATCGAGGCGCGCGGCACGTCGAGCGCGGCGAGCAACGCCACGAGATCGGCGCCGTAGACGAACTCACCGGACGGGAGTGGCGTGTCGCCGTAGCCGCGCAGGTCGAAGCGGATGACGCGATGTGATGCGGCGAGCGCGGGCAGCGCGTCGTCCCACATCCGCCGGTCGACGATCCCGGCGTGGATCAGGAGGAGCGGCGGGCCGCTGCCGGCCTCGTCATAGGCGAGGTCGACCCCATTGATGGGCAGTGTCGGCATCGGTCAGACGTAGTCCGAGCAGGACAGGAAGTAGCCGCAGCCGTGGCAGATGAGCTTGCACTTGCGCTCTTCCATCGTCGCACCGCAGTTCGCGCAGGTGCGCATCACCGCACCGGGGTCGGGGCGCTCCCGCGCAGGGGCGGCGGGGCGTTCATCGGTCTGGCCTGTGGACTGCATGCGCTGAGAGCATAGACCGATGGAGGTTGACCGATGGACCCGAAGCGCACTCCCGACAGTGTCGAGCAGCTCGAGGACGCCGAGCTCCCGAACCCGATCACGAACCGCGATGCCAAGCTCACCGAGCCCGGCGAGGGCTTCGAGCCCGATGCCGACCGCTGGCCGGACGACCCGGATGCCGAGGGTCCGCCGGCGCACATCAACCAGATGGCGCGCTGAGTCGGCGCAGCAGCTCCGCGTGGAGGCGGCTGTTGGTCGCCAGAGCCGTAGGGCCCTGGATCGAGGGTGAGCCGTCGAAGGCGGTGAAGGTGCCGCCCGCCTCGCGTACGACCAGTGCCGGCGCGGCGAGGTCCCAGAGCGTGGGACCAACCTCGAACATCGCCTCCGCCGAGCCCTGCGCCACGAGGCAGTAGCCCCAGAAATCGCCGAAGCCGCGGTCGCGCCACGCATCGGCGGTTAGCGACGCGAGCGCGACACCCAGGCCACCACGCTCGAGGCGTGCGAAGGTCGAATACACGAGCTGCGCGTTCGCCAGCGTGTCGACGCGCGAGACGTGGATGGGCCGCTCCCCGGCGTGATCCTGCGTGACGGCACCGTGGCCACGCGCCGCGTGCCAGCGCTGATGGAGTGCCGGTGCGCTCACGACTGACGCGACGAGCTCCCCGCTCCTCTCGACGGCGATGAGCGTCGCCCAGACGGGGATGCCACGCACGAAGTTGTGGGTCCCGTCGATGGGGTCGATGATCCAGCGCGTCTCGCCGTCGCCGGGCTCGGTGCCGAACTCTTCCCCCACGATGCCGTGGTGCGCGAACGCTGCCGTAATCCGGGCGCGCAGGATCTCCTCGACTCCCGTGTCCGCCTGGGTGACGAGAGTTCGGTCGTGCTTGGCGCTGATCGTGAGCTCCCCGCTCGCATGTGCCAGCGCGACGGGATCGGTCTCATCGACGAGGGTGAGGGCGAACTGGCGGAGCGCGTCAGGATCGCGGTCCGAGGGGCCGGGCACGCCAGCAGGATAGCGACGTCGCGCGAGCGCTAGCATGCCCCGACCGATGTCCGACGACCGCCGCCCGATCCCCGGTGAGTGGCTGATGACCGGAGCCGCGGTCCTGTGGGGCAGCGCGTACCCGGCGTCGCGCTTCGTGCTCGCCGAGCTGCCGCCGTTCGCGACCACCGCATGGCGCGGCCTGCTTGCCCTCGTCGCGCTCCTGGTCGTGCTCGCGCTGCGTGGCCGGTTCGCCGACGGGCTAGCGCGGCCAGGCGAGCGTGGACGCCTCCTCGTGCTCGCGCTGCTCGCCGGCCCGGCCTTCGTGATCGGCCAGAACATCGGGGTCGAGCGCGCCGGCCCGAGCGTGACGTCGTTCGTCGCCGGCTCGTACCCGATCGTGGCGGTGCTCCTCGCCCCGCTCGTCCTGCCCGAGCGGCTGACGCCGCGGACCGTGCTCGCCCTTGTCGTCGCGCTTGGCGGGACGCTGCTCCTCGCGCGCCCCGGCGGCGCGCACGTCGACGCGCTCGGCGTGGCGGCCGGGATCGGCGCTTCGCTCGCCTTCGGCGCGTACCTCGTGCTGGCGCGACGCTGGGGCGGCAGCCACGGCATCCAGCCGATGCAGATCGCGGTCACGAACATGATCGCGCTCGTGATCGTCGGCGCGGCGCTGCAGCTGCTCGTGGATCCGGGCGTGCTGCCGGCGAACCTCACCGCGAGCGGATGGTTCTGGCTGGCCTGGATCGCGGTCCCCTGCGGCGCCGGCGCGCACCTGCTCGCGATGACCGCCGTGGGCCGGCTGCCGGCGGGCCGATCGTCGCCGTTCCTGCTCCTCGCGCCGCTCACCGGGGCGCTCCTCTCGGCGCTCCTCGTCGGCGAGCGGCTCGACCCGCTCCAGCTGATCGGCGGGGGGCTCATCGTGGGCGCGATCGCGCTGGCGACGCTCTCCGGCACGCGGGTCGCGCGTAGCATGCCGGCATGACCGATCCGGGGGCCGCCGAGCTCGCCCGACTGGCCGATGCCTACTGGGCGGGCAGCCTCGCCGCGGACCCGCTCATGGCGACCACGATCGGAGTGCGCGAGCACGACGCCGAGCTCCCGCTCGTCAGCGACGCTGAGGTGGCAGCACGGGCCACCGAGCTGCGCCTTCAGCGCGACGCGGTCGCGGCCATCGACCCGGCCACCCTGACGGAAGACGACGCGGTCACGCACGCGGCCCTCCTCGATGGGATCAACGGCGAGCTCGCCTTTGTGGTCGCCGATACGCGGTCATTCACGGTGGATCCGATGAGCGGACCGCAGGTCGCGATGCTGAGCATCCCGGACTACCACCTCGTGTCCACCGTCGCGCAGGGGCGCGACATGGCGGAGCGCTGGCGCGCCATTGGTCCGTGGGTCGACACGCTGCGTGAGCGGCAGGCGGCCTCGATCCGGGCCGGCCGGCCACCGGTTCGCATCCTCGTCGAGCGCGCGATCCAGGAGCTCGATGCGCTGCTCGCGCAGGACGATGCCGAGTGGCCGCTCCTCCAGCCGGCGCGCACCGCGCATGCCGGGTGGTCGGACGCGGAGACGCGCGCGTTCGGCCATGACCTCGGGAGCGCGGTCACGGACGGCGTGCGCCCGGCGTTCGAACGCTACCGGGCGTTCCTGGGCGACGAGGCGCTGCCCGCGGGGCGCGGCGATGCCGCGGTCGGGCTGGCCGCCCTCGACGGCGGGGTCGAGATGTATCGGTCCCTGGCACAGGCGCACACGACGACCGACCTCTCGCCGGAGGAGCTCCACGCCATGGGCCTCGCCGAGATCGAGCGGATTGATCAGGAGCTGCGAATGCTCGGCGGCACGCTGCTCGGGGCACGCGACCTGCCCGACACGCTGCGCCGGCTGCGCTCGGACCCCGAGCTCCACTTCGCGAGCGACGAGGAGATCGTCGAGGTGGCAAGCGCCAGCCTCGCGCGGGCGAACGCGGCCACGCCGGACTGGTTCCATCTCCTTCCCGAGGCTCCCTGCGAGGTCATCCCGATGCCGGCGCACGAGGAGGAACACTCGACAATCGCCTACTATCGCGACCCGGCCACCGACGGGACGCGTCCCGGCCAGTACTTCGTGAACCGCTCGCACCCCGAGACACGGCCCCGCTACGAGGCGGAGGCGCTCGCCTTCCACGAGGCGGTGCCGGGCCATCACCTCCAGGTCGCGCTCGCCCAGGAGCGCGCCGCGCTGCCGGCGTTTCGGCGCCACTCGCTGAGCACCGCGTACGTCGAGGGCTGGGGTCTCTACGCCGAGCGGCTCGCCGACGAGATGGGCCTCTACTCAGCGGACATCGACCGCATCGGGATCGCGAGCTTCGACGCCTGGCGTGCCTCACGGCTGGTCGTCGACACCGGCATGCATGCGTTCGGCTGGCCACGCAGCCGGGCGATCGCGTTCATGACCCAGCACACCGCGCTCGGCGAGAACAACATCGCGAACGAGGTCGACCGATACATCGGCTGGCCCGGACAGGCACTCGCCTACAAGGTCGGGCAGCTCGAGCTCCTCCAGCTGCGGGAGACGGCCCGGGCTCGCCAGGGCGCGCAGTTCGACATCCGGCGCTTCCACGACGCGGTCCTGGCGCCCGCGCCGCTTCCGCTGGCCGTGCTGCGCCGTGTCGTCGAGCGCGAGCTCCCCTGATTGATGGCGGAACGCGACGCGTACCGGGTCCTCCACGTCGATCCCGCCGCCGACCCCGACGTGATCGCCGCCGCCTACCGCGTGCTGGCGCGCAAGCTCCATCCCGATACCGGCGGCGAGGACGCGGCCCTGATGGCCGAGCTCACCCGTGCGTATGCGATCCTGCGTGACCCGGAACGGCGCCAGGCCTACGACCGTGAACGGCGTGGCGCGACGCCGACCGTCGTGGCCGCCGCCGCCCCGCGCCGTCCGGATGGAGCCGCGCCCACCGGTTCGCAGCTCGACTTCGGGCGCTACGCCGGCTGGACGCTGCCCGAAGTGGCGGGTCGCGACCCGGACTACCTGCGGTGGCTGAGCCGCCACGCCTCGGGCGCCCGCTTCCGGCTCGAGATTGCCCGCCTCCTCGGTGAGCCGCCCGTGGCAGGCCGCAGGCCCGGCGGCTAGCCGGTCGCGACCTCGTTGCGCAGTGCGAGCTCCGGAGGCTCCGGCTCGCCGACATGGGGCGACGGAACGGAATAGGTCACCCGGCCGCGCTCGGTGAGGCGTTCGAACAGGGCGACGTGGTTCTGGGCCATGCGGCGAGCGGTGAAGCGTTCCTCGAACCGGGCGCGTACCGCGGCGCGGTCGAAGCGGTCGAGGTGCTCGACGGCCTCGACGGCGTCCTCGAGCGACGAGACATAGGCGCCCGTGATCCCGTCCTCGATCACCTCGGCCACCGATCCGGACGGGACGGCGATCGTCGGGGTGCCGCAGGCCATGGCCTCGATCATCACGAGCCCGAATGGCTCCGGCCAATCGATCGGGAAGAGGAGCGCGGCGGCGTTGCCGAGGAACTCCGTCTTCGCGTCGTCCCCGATCTCACCGATGAACTCGATGAGCGAATGGTCGAGGAGCGGCTCGATCTCTGCGCGGAAGTACTCCTCGTCGGCCGGGTCGACCTTGGCGGCGAGGCGGAGCTGGATGCCGACCTTCTTGGCGATCTCGATGGCGCGATCGACGCCCTTCTCCGGGGAGATGCGGCCGAGGAAGGCGAGATAGCCCCCAGAGCCGTCACCAAGCGCGTGCAGATCCTCCGGCAGGCCGTGGTGGATCGTCTGCACCCAGTTCGCGTTGGGGATCGGTCGCCGCTGGTCGTCGCTGATGCTGATGAGCGGCGCGTCGCCGAGGACGTCGAAGAGCGGCTTCAGCTCCGGGAGGTCGAGGCGGCCGTGCATCGTCGTGACGTGCGGGACGGCAAGGTAGCGGGCGACGGGCAGGTGCATGTAGCCGGTGTGCCAATGGATGACGTCGAACTCGTGGGCCATCGCCGCCACGAGCTCCGTCTCGAGGATCTGCGGGGACAGGGAGTCGATGATCGGTTCGCCCAGGCGCAATGCCTGGGGCCAGGCGGCGAAGAGGCGCGCGGAGGTCGTCGAGTCTCCGCTGGCCACGAGCGTCACGTCGTGACCCTGGCGCACGAGCTCCTCGGTCAGCCACGAGACGACGCGCTCGGTCCCACCATACTGATGGGGCGGCACGCTCTCGAAGAGCGGGGCCACTTCTGCAATCCGCATCGAAGCCCCATTGTTTCATGGCGGCACCGTGGGCGCGCTCCGCGGGTCGGGAGGGTGGCGGTGCCTATGCGACCAACATGCATCGGCCATGCCGAAATTCACCATTCAGCGCGCGTCAGCGGACCGATGCATCCGAGGCCGGCCCTCACGGGCCAGCCTTGATCGGGGTTGGGTAGGGCTGGGCGGCCCTGCCTACTTCTTGGGCTGCAGCATCGCTTCGGCAATGATCGGTCCAGAGGTGCTGCCTACCCGGATCCGGACCTCGTAGTCCGAGCCCTGTGTGAGGCCCTGGGTGGTGAGGTTGCACATGCAGCCGCCGCTCTGGACACGCATCTGGTTTCCCGTGTCGGCACCACTCGAGGGGCGCATCGGTCCACGACATATCCGTGGAGCCACGGAATGGGGTACGGAATCGGGGGTCCGTACGATCGGTGACCGCGCGCACCAGTCGGACCGGGTACGGAGTCGCCGGTCCGTACGAGATTCCGTACTTCCACCGATGCGCGGGGCCATTCCGGGGCGCATGCTTCGTCGGTGACCGACCACGAGCCCGATCCGGGCAGCGCCCCCGCCGCGGCCCAGCCACTTGGCGGGGAACTCGAGCCCGAATCGCCGGTCATCTCCCACGCAGCGTCGGACGCGGCCGCCCTCGTCCAGCGCGCCGAGGAGGACGAGCGGGCGGCCAATGAGGTTCGCGACCGCGCCCAGAGCGAACCGATTCAGCCCCTGCCGGCTCCCGAGGACCCTCGCCTCGTCGCTGCCCTCGAGGGCGAGGCGCTCTTCGCCATCCGGCGCTCGGCGATCCTCAACGCCGGACGCGGCGACGTGCCCGGATACGGCGGTACACTGTGCGTCACCTCGACCCGCCTGCTGTTGGTGGGGCAGGTGACGATCGCACTGCGACTCGTCGACCTCCAGGAGACCGCACTCGCCGGCGGACGGCTCCTCATCACGCTTCGCGATGGCGAGGGGTTGACACTCGATGTCGGCCAGCCCCGACTGCTTCGGGCGCAGATCGCCGCCGTGCGCGGCCGGGACAGATGACCACGCGACCCACCGACGACCGCTCCACCCGCTCCTCCCCAGCCTCCGAGGTCGGGATTCAGCCGGCAACGCCGCCCGAGGTCGGGATCCAGCCGCTCCCCGTGACCACGACCCGTGAGTTCGAGCGTTTGGACGCCGCCGAGCGTCGCTATGAAGCGGCTCACACCGCCTGGACCGATGCGCTTCGCGCCTCGCGCGGCGGCGGCGCCGCTGAGCTCGCCCGACTCGGCATCGCGCAGCAGGCCTACGAAGAGGCAAAGGCCGCACTCGAGCGCATCCGCATCGAAGCGGCCGACACCGATCGCCAGCTCGCCCGCCTTCGTGAAGAGCGGATGGCGAACGAACGGCGCGCGGCCGCGATCGCCGGCCAGGCCGACGCGTGGAGCCGCGTGCGCGCGACCAAGCCGCGCCGCCGTGGGCTCGGCGGATTCCTCGACCGCATCACCGGGCAGGGCTGAGCGGCCCGGCGGCCTCCTACTCGGTCCGGAAGCGGCGCGCGGCCTCGGCTCGGTTCCGAACCGCAAGCTTGCGCAGCACCGCGCTGACGTGGCTCTCGACGGTCCGGATCGAGATCGTGAGCGCCTCGGCGATCTCGCGGTCGGTCAGCCCGTCGTCGAGCAGCCGCAGCACCTCGCGCTCGCGCCCGCTCAGCGCCTCGAGCCCGCGGTCGCCCCGCGTCGAGGTGGCGCCGCGCGCAAAGTGCTCGATCGCCTGGGCGGCCATGGCACGCGGCATCGGCAGATCGCCATGGCGGATGCCGCGCACGGACCTGAGCAGCGCGTCACCGGCAAGGTCCTTCGTCAGGTAGCCCGCGGCGCCGAACCGCAGCGCGTCGAGGAGGTTCTCGCGGGCCGTCGAGACGGTGAGCATCACGATCCGCGTGCCGGGGAGCCGGGGCGCCAGCTCGCGGACCAGCTCCACGCCGCTCATCCCGGGCAGGTCGATGTCGAGCAGGAGGACATCGGGCCGCAGCTCGGGCGCGACCCGCAGCGTCTCCTCGGCGGTAGCGGCCTCGGCGACGATCTCGATGTCCGGCGCGGTGAGCGCCTGGCGCACCGCCGCGCGCACGAGTGCATGGTCGTCCACGAGCATGACCCGCAGGCGTCCCGCGGTTCCGCTATCGCTCATGGTCGCCCGATCTCCCGCGCCGGCACGCGCAACGTGATCCGGGTGCCGTCCGCCGGTGCCGCGACGACGACCAGGCTCGCCCCGATCAGCTCGGCACGCTGGCGCATCGACTCCATCCCGAACCCGGGCAGGTCCGACTCGGCCGGGCTGAAGCCCCGTCCGTTGTCGGCGACGAGGACCTGAACCTCGTCGGGGGTGCCGCCAATCCGGACCCGGACGACCGTGGCATCGGCGTGCTTGCGCACGTTGTTCAACGCCTCCTGCACGATGCGCAGGACCTCGGCCTGCGCCCGAGGCGCGAGCGGAGCCATCTCGCCGTCCCGCTCGAGCGAGGCACGGATGCCGAACCGGTCGCCGAAGTCGTCGACGTAGCGCTGTAGCACGTCCGTCAGGGTCGCATCGTCGGACGCGGCGCGCATCGCCATCACCGCCTGCCGCGCCTCGGCGAGCGCCGCATCGATGGCATCGGTCACCTCGCGGGCGAGCTGCGCCTGCTCATCGGTCAGGCTCGACAGTTGGGTGAGCCGGCTCTGCTTGAGCTTCGCGTACCACAGGTCCTGCGACAGGCCGTCGTGGATCTCGCGCGCCAGGCGACCCCGCTCCTCGAGCGCCGCGCGCGTGGCATCCACCTCGCGGAGACGGAGCAGCTCGAGGTTCGCCGCGCGCAGCGCCCGGACGTCGGCTCGCCGCTCGGCTGCCATGCCGAGCAGGAGCGCCACGTAGAAGCCGATGCGCAGGAAGTCGGCGGTCGTGACGAGCGACGTGTAGGCGCCGGGATGGATGCCGGCGTGGAGCTGGCTGAAGGCCGCGAACGCGAGCCCGGCGACGAGCCACGCATCGGAGACCCGGCGCTCGGCGCGCCACAGACGATAGCCGAGCAGGGTGGCCACGAGGAACGCGATCGCCAGTACCAGCTGCGCCAGCAGGAGCGCAGGATTGTCCGATGCGGGCACCGCCGCTGTCGGATCGGCGGCTAGGCGTGCCAGCGCATCGGGGCTGATGAGCTGCGGCAGCACGGGCTGGATGACGAGGCCGATCCCCATGAGCGCCAGGAACCCAACCGCCGGAAGGACGAAGCGGAGCCAGCGCGCTGTCAGCCCGCCGGTCAGGCGTCGCGTCCCGACGACGCCGGCACCGATGAGCAGGAGCGCCGCGATCGCGCGGGCGACGATGCCACCGATGACGGGCAGCTGCCCCGGCGCGGCGAGCGATGAGCCGACGGCGCCCTCTGCGTCAAGGATCCCGACGATGACCGTGATGGCGTTGTAAACCCCGAGGACGAGGAACGCGGCGGCCCGGAAGAGGGAGCCCTGCTCCCCCACCTCGCGAACACGCAGCCAGCTGATCCATGCCACCGACAGGGCGATCAGCGCCGACATCGTCGAGATCGCGATGTCGAGCCGGTCGTCGACGAGCGCCGGGGGCACCGATGGCACCACGACCACGAGCGCGGCGAAGATGACGAGCGCGGCGAGGAGGATCGCCAGGGCGACCTCCGTCGGCTCGCGCCGCGAAGCCGCCGCGGGAACCCCCGCCGCGTTCATCGGCCAACGTCGAGCTGGCGGCGAAGCTCCTCGTTCACGAGCCGGGCGTCGGCGCGGCCGGCGGTGCGCTTCATGACCTGTCCCACCAGGAAGCCGTAGAGCTGCGGCTTGCCGGCGCGGTACTCCGCGACCTGGCTCGTGAACTCATCAAGCACGGCGGCCACCTCCGCGCCGATCGCGCCGACGTCGCTCACCCGCCCGAGGCCCTCCGCCTGGATCACGCCGGCAGGCGATTCGCCGGTGCTGAACGTGCGCGCCAGCACGGCCTTCGCGTTCGTTGCCGACACCCCGCCCACCTCGACCGCTGAGATGAGCTCGGCCAGGCCGGCCGGCCCGAGCGCGACGGCATCGGCCCGCAGGCCCTCCGCGGCGTGCTGGTTGAGCAGCCGGCTGAACTCGCCGCTCACCCAGTTCGCAGCTGCCTTGGCGCTCACCCCGGCCGCCACCACCGCGTCGAAGTAGTCGGCAAGGGCGAGGTCCGCGGTCAGGACGCCGGCGTCGTAGGCGGAGAGGCCGAACGCGGACGCATAGCGCTCGCGCCGTGCGGCGGGAAGCTCCGGCAGCCGCGTCCGGATCTCGGCGACCCACTCCTCCGACGGGCGCAGCGGCGGCAGGTCCGGCTCGGGGAAGTAGCGGTAATCGTTCGCCTCCTCCTTGCTGCGCTGGATGATCGTGCGGCCCGCCGTCTCGTCCCAGCCGCGCGTCTCCTGGCGGAGCCGCTCGCCGCGCTCGAGCGCCTCGGCGTGGCGCGCGACCTCGTACTCCATCGCGCGCTCGAGGGAGCGGAAGCTGTTGAGGTTCTTGACCTCGACCTTCGTGCCGAAGCCGTCAGCGCCCATCGGTCTGACGCTCACGTTGCCCTCGATCCGCATCGAGCCCGCCTCCATGTCGGCGTGGCTGGCACCGATGTAGCGCAGGATGTCGCGGAGCGTCTCGCCGTACGCACGCGCCTGTGCCGGCGAGCGGAGGTCCGGCTCGGTGACGATCTCCATCAGCGGGATGCCGGCGCGGTTGAAGTCGACCACGCTGTAGCCGCGACCGGCGTGGCTCATGCGCGCGGTGTCCTCCTCGAGGTGCGCCCGCGTGATACCGATGCTTGCCGTCGTGCCCTCGCTCGCCACCGGGACCTCCAGCCGGCCGGCGGCGGTGAGCGGCAGGGCGTACTGGCTGATCTGGTAGCCCTTCGGCAGGTCGGGGTAAAAGTAGTTCTTGCGCTCGAAGCGCACCGCAGCGGTCTCGACACGGCAGCCGAGCGCCAGCCCGGTCAGCATGACGAGCTCCACCGCCCGGCGGTTGATGGTCGGCAGGGTCCCCGGCATGCCCATGCAGACAGGACAGACCCGGGTGTTCGGCTCGTCTGGGTCCCCGGGCTGCGCACCGGTGGGGCACGAGCAGAACATCTTCGACTCGGTGCGCAGCTGCGCGTGCACCTCGATCCCGATGATGGTCTCGTACTGCGTGCGGGTGCCGGCCGTCATGCGCGCCATTCTACGGGCCGCTCTGCGACCGCGGTCCTCGCGCGGGCTATGCTGCGCCGCATGAAGATCGGTGAATGGGACAACCTCGGTCGCGCTCGCGGCCTGCTCCAGCGCCAGCTCGGCGAGCTCGGGGCAGCGGAGTACGCGAGCCACGTGACGCTGAATGACGAGTCCGGTCGGCTGCGCGTCTACGTGGCCACCGACGTCGGCCTCATGGATTACGCCTACGCCCCCGCTGGATCCGATCCCGAAGGGCCGTGGATGCTGCGCGGCCAGCTCTACCGCTGGCCGTCCGTCAAGGGCCTCCGCCTGCAGACCGATGCGCAACTCGACGATGACACCGGGGAGGTGCGGGAGATCTGGCGCCTCGTCGCGGAGGATCCGAAGGTTGAGCTGTCGGTCACGAACGAGACCGCCGGCGAGCGTCCGGTGGAGGCGATGCTCGCCTTCGCCCGCGCCTGCATCCAGCACGCGGGCTGATCATCAATGCCCGGGGCGCCTCGGGCGCCTCAGTAGCCGGCTCCCCCGGCGGAGTACGAGGCGGAGGCGGACGGGCTGGCAGCCATCGACGCGCTCGCGCTCCCTGACGCGCTGGCGGAGGTCGATGCCGACGCGGATGCGCTGCCGGCGCCCGGCGAGCGCTGGCAGCCCGCCGCAACGAGGCTGATCACGAGGAGGAGGCCCAAGATCACGCGCTTCATGTCCCCTCCTACGGAATGAGTTACGCCGGGATGACGACCGCGCTCAGGTCGTCCTTGGGCGGCGGGTATTGCGGGTCGAGCTTGCGCGCGGTCTCGGCCAGGATGCGCGCCACCGCGACGTCGCGATACCACTTCCTGTTGGCCGGGATGACGTACCACGGCGCCTCCGCAGTGGAGCAGCGCTCCAGGACATCTGCATACGCGCGCTGGTAGTCATCCCACTGCTCGCGGACCTTGAGGTCGCCCAGGCTGAACTTCCACTGCTTGTGCGGGTTGTCGAGCCGCTTCTGGAACCGAGCGCGCTGCTCGTCACGACCGATGTGGAGGAAGAACTTGCGGATCACCGTGCCCGACGCAACGAGGGTGCGCTCCCAGTCGTTGATCTGCACGTAGCGCTTCGACCAGACCGATTCGGGCGCGAGGCCGGCCACGCGAACCACGAGCACGTCCTCGTAGTGGCTGCGGTTGAACACACCGATCCGTCCCCTGCCGGGCGTGCGGGCATGAATGCGCCACAGGTAGTCGTGCGCGAGCTCATCCTCGCTCGGGACGCCGAATCCGCTTACCACGGTGCCCTGGGGGTTGATGGCAGTGAACACGTTGCGGATGGTGCCGTCCTTGCCGCCGGCATCCATCGCCTGGAGGACGACGAGCAGGGAGCGCGTGCGCTCGGCCCAGAACCGCTCCTGGAACTTCGCGAGCTCTCCGCGCAGGTCCTTGAGCTCCGCCTTCGCCGCGTCACGATCGCCGTCGAAGCCCGGCGTGGCATCCGGGTCGTGATCGGCGAGGTCGACCTTCGCATTGGGCCGAATCCGAAGCAGGTCTGAGAACGAGGCCATGGCTCAGGCTCCGTTGCGGGCGGTGAGGTAGATCGCGCCGAAGGGAATCACGTAGCTCCCATCGCGCTCGCGCGACGAGGCGGCGAGCATGTCGCGCGTCAGGGCCTCGTGCTGCTCCGGCGACCAGTCGGCGGTGAGGTTCCCGCGCGGACCGATGCTGCGCCAGGTCCGGAATGCCGTCTCGTCGGCCAGGCGGATCGTGACCGAGCCGTCCTCCTCGACCTCGGGCTCCATCCAGCCGGCGGCGACTGCCTCGTCGATCAGCCGCTGGCGCGTGGGATAGGGATCTGCCACGCCGATACCGTGCCGCGTGAACACCTCTTGGTACACCGCCGTCGGCGTGACCTCGTCCGGGCCAGGCACTGAGAGCGAGAGGCGTCCACCGGGGCGCGTGACGCGCCGCCATTCGGCGAGCGCGGCGGCGCGGTCGGCGGCGAAGAGGAGCGAATGGGAAGCGAGGATGACATCGAAGCTTGCGCCCGGGAAGCTGAGCTCGTTGAAGTCCATCTGCGCGAAGCTCGCGCCGTGGACCTGCCGCCGGGCCAGCTCGAGCATGGCCGGCGCGCCGTCGATGCCCACCACGCTGCGCCCGTCGCCGAGGGCGGCCGCGGCGGCGGTGCCGGTGCCGGTGCCGATGTCGAGGACGCGCTCCCCGGGACGCAGCCGCGCGCGCTCCACAACGTGCTGCGCCACCGGCACGAGCGTGCGCGCGATCGTCTGCTCGTAGCCCGCCGCGCCGCGGTCGAAGCCGCGCGAGGCGGCCGGGATGCTCACCCTTCCACCTCGGGCGGCTGCTCGACCCCGAGCCCTTCACCGCGGCTCTGCGGCGCGATGAGTATGTCGACCAGCTGGTCGCCGCTCCACATGGCGGTGACGCCGCGCTCGAGCAGCAGGCGCGCACCAGCGCCCGCGAACGTGACGCCGTCGGCGGCGAGCGCCGCCATGCGGGCGAAGAGCATCGGCCGCAGGTCCGAGGCGAGGAGATCGGCCGGGAGCTGGCGCGCCCATCCCCCATCGCCGACCCGCTCCACCATGCCACGGGCCAGAACGCTCACGCCCGCATCGTCGAGCTCGTAGGCGAGGTAGCGGATCGGCAGGCGCTGGCCGGACGCCGAGTGGACGAACGACGCGATCAGGCCGAACGTCGCGAGCTGCATCAGGCGCGGTGACGGGCGACGAAGCGCTCGGTGCGGTCCATCGCCTCGACGATCTCGTCGTACGCGGTCGCGTAGCAGGCGCGCACGTGGCCGGCGCCGGACGGGCCGAACGCGCGCCCCGGGACGACCGCCACGCGCTCCTCGGCGAGCAGCTGCTGGGCGAAGTCCTCGTCGTCGAGACCGGTGGCATCGGTCACGTTGGGGAAGCAGTAGAAGGCGCCCTGCGGCTCGAAACAGCGCAGGCCCATCTCGTTGAAGCGGCGCGTCATGAGCTGGCGGCGCCGGTCGTACTCGGCGTGCATCGCCTCCACCGCCGCCTCGCCGTTGCGCAGCGCCTCGATCGCGGCGTACTGGGCGGCGGTCGGCGCGCACATGATCCCGTACTGGTGGACCTTGGCGATGCCGGTCATGAGCTCGGCGGGGGCGGCGGCATAGCCGATCCGCCAGCCGGTCATCGCGTAGCTCTTGCTGAATCCGCCGAGCAGCACTGTCCGCTCGCGCATGCCGGGCAGGCTGCTGAACGCGGTGTGGGCGTGGCCGCCGTAGACGAGGCGATCGTAGATCTCATCGGTGTAGACGAGGAGGTCGTGACGCTCCGCCACCTCGGCGATGCCGGCGAGCTCGTCGTGCGACAGCGCAGCGCCGGTGGGATTGTTCGGGTAGCCGAGGAAGATGCCCTTCGTGCGCGGCGTCACCGCCGCCTCGATCATGGCCGCGGTCACGCGGAAGTCCGTGGCGGCGGTCGTGCTCACCGGGATCGGCCTCCCGCCGGCGAGCTCGATGCACGGCGCGTAGGCCACGAAGCACGGCTCGTGGTAGATGACCTCGTCGCCGAGGTTCAGCGTCGCACGCAGGCTCGCGTCCACCGCCTCGGAGGCGCCCACCGTGATGACCAGCTCGCTGCGTGGGTCGTAGTGGACGCCGTAGCGCTGCGCGAGGTTGGCGGCGACCATCTCGCGCAGCTCGATCATCCCGCCGTTCGCGGTGTAGTGCGTCTCGCCGCGTTCGAGGCTGCCGATGGCGGCCCGCGTGATGTGCTCCGGGGTGTCGAAATCCGGTTCACCGATGCTGAGGCTGATGACGTCGGTCATCTCGGCCAGCATGTCGAAGAAGCGGCGGATGCCCGAGGGGGGCATGGCCCGCACGCGGTCGTTGAGGAAGTCGGCGGTCGCGCGGCGGGTCGGAGGCGTCGTGCTCATCGGCCGCAAGTGTACCCGCCGGCGGACCGATGGCGCCCGGGGTCAGGCGGGCGCTGCCGCCCCGTTCGGGGAGGCTGCCGGCTCCTTGCCGCGGGCGCCCGCGGCAAGGGCGAGGCGGAACACCGGCGCCGGCACCGAGTCGTCGATGCGAACGGCCTCGACGGTGACGACGTGAAGCTGGCCGGCAATCTCGCGGTTGAGCCACTCAACGCTCGTGAGGTGCTCGTCGCGCGCCTGCGCGCAGACCCAGATGGCCGTCTTCGCGCCGCTCGCCACGAGCTGGCGCATCAGCACGCCGAACGTCTCGTCCGAGCTGGTGCCGAGTTCCACGACGACCCGGACCTGGCCGCCCGCCGGGTCGGTGGCCACGATGGTGCCTGGAGACGCTGCACCGGCGGCCGCAGGCGCCAGCTTCACGCCCAGCAGGCTGCTCACCTCGTCGAGGTTGCTGCCGAGCCAGGCGGCGAACTCATCGGAGCGCCACAGCTCGACCGGGTCGGCGCGCCGGATGCGGCCGATCGGCATGCTGGCATGCGCCGAATGGGCGGCTGGCGCAGCGCTCGCGGGCTGCGGGGCGGTTGGCTCCGCGGCATCGGGCTCGACCGGCCACGGTAGATCGTGGCGGAGTTCGGGTGGTGCGTCTGAGGAGACCGACATCGGGGCGTTCGCAACCTGCGCATGTGGGGCGGAGCTCCCCTCGGGCAGTGTCCGATGCCCGCCCCGCCGCCGACAGCCGTACGATCGGTGAGCGGGCGTGGGCCGATTGGAAGGCGGGCTCAGCCGGGCCACACCTGCTCGCCCGCCTCGATGCGCAGGGCGAGCCGGTTTCGTGACGGCGGCAGCGGGCAGGTGGCAAATGGGCTGAAGACGCACGGCGGGTTGTAGGACCGGTTGAAGTCGACCAGCACGCTCCCGTCCGCCGCCGGCGACGGCGTGTAGAGGAAGCGACCGCCGCCATACGTCTCGGCGCCGTTCGTCGCGTCGCCGAAGACGAGCCACAGCTCCCCGGCCTCCCCGCCCTCCAGGGCGTCCAGCTCGTGGACGGTGCCGTCCCGGGTGAAGCGGACGACGCCCGGCGATGCCTCGTCGAGGATGTCGCCAAGGACGTCGGGCACGCTGATCGTCCGCGGTGCGGTGGCCGGCTCGAACGTCGCCCGCACCGCCCACGACGGGTCGATGGGCCAGTGCCGGATCCCTTCGAACGCAGCGCCCGCCGCCGAAGCCGTGTCCCAGGTGCGGACCCCGAATCGCTCGCGGTGCGCACCGCGGCGGATCAGGTTCATCTGGAACGCTTCCACCTCCAGGAGGGTCGGCGGCACGTCGTC
>JBBQMC010000019.1:0-21437 GCA_038328565.1 Candidatus Limnocylindria bacterium | reverse complement strand
GCCGAGCAGGATGCCGGTGCCCGCATCCGCGACGAGCTTCGCGAAGCCGTCGATCTCGCCGATGATCGTCGCCTTGCCGAGGGCGCGGAACGGGAACGAGCCGGTCTTCACGTCGTGGCCGGCGGCGGTCGCCTCGGCCTCGGTCATGCCGACGCTCGCGACCTGCGGCCGGCAGAACGTGACCCGCGGCATGAGGTCCATCCGGACTGGCGCTGGGTCGTGGCCGGCGAGATGCTCGACCGCCACGATCGCCTCGTGGCTGGCGACGTGGGCGAGCGCGAAGCCGGGCACGATGTCGCCGATCGCGTAGAGGTGCGGAACGCCGGTCCGCATGTACTCGTCGACCTTCACGTAGCCGCGCTCGAGCTCGACGCCGGCCATCGCCTCGAGACCGATGTTCTCGGTCAGCGGCCGCCGCCCGACCGCGACGAGGATCAGGTCGCTCGTGATGTCGGTGCGCTTGCCGCCATCCTTGGCGGCGATCGTGAAGCTGATCTCGCCGTCGCCCTTCTTGAGCGTCTCGGTGTCGATCGTGCTCGAGGTGTGGATGGCGATGCCGCGCTTGCGGAAGACGCGTGCCAGCTCCTTGCCGATCTCGGCATCCTCGAGTGGCACCACCCGGTCCATGAACTCGACGAGCGTGACCTCGGCCCCGAAGTCGCGGTACATGCTCGCCCACTCGACGCCGATCGCGCCGGCGCCGACGATCGTGATCCGCTTCGGCGCGTCGTTGCGGGCCAACGCCTCATCGGAGGTGATGATCAGATGGCCGTCCAAATCCAGGCCCGGCAGCGAGCGTGGCGCCGAGCCGGTGGCGAGGATGAGATTCGTGGCGTCCGCCTCGACGTCGCCGCTGTCGCCGCCGCTCACCCGGACGCTGGTCGGGCCGGTGAGCGTCCCTTGGCCGTGGATGACGGTGACGTTGTTCTTCTTCATGAGGAACTCGACGCCCTTGACGTGCTTCTCCACCACGGCGTCGCGCCGCGTGCCGAGCGCCCCGTAGTCGAGGTGCACCCCGTCGTGGCCGGCAAGGCCGAACTCAGCGCCCTGCTCGGTGACGCGATGGAGGAGGTCCGCGGTCTCGAGGAGCGCCTTCGACGGGATGCAGCCGCGGTTGAGGCACGTGCCGCCGAGACGGTCGCGCTCCACCAGCCCGACCGACAGGCCCAGCTGGGCGGCGCGGATGGCGCCCACGTAGCTCATCCCGCCGCCAAGGATGAGGAGGTCGAAGGTCTGCTGGTCGGGCATCGGTCTCCGATGGCTCGGTGTGGTCAGGTGGGCGAGCCGGCCGGCACGGGCCGGGCGTGGGTTCGCTGGCGGTCGAGGGATCGTCCCTCGTGCGCGAGGAGGCGCTGGCGCCAGGCATCCGGCACCGGCATCGGTCGCGCCGCGGCGTAGTCGTACGTGACGAGCACGGTCTCGAGCTCGGCGGCGAGGCGGCCGTCGGCGGTCATGCGGTGGCTCATGGAGAAGCTCGAGCGCCCGACCTCGGTGACCCGGGTCTCGATCACGACCGCCTCGCCGAACTGGATCGGCGAGCGGAAGTCGATCGCGAGGTGCGCGAGGATGAGCGGCATGCGCTCGAATGGACGATCCGGCTGCAGTACGTCGAGCAGGTAGCGGATGCGGGCGAGCTCGACGTAGGTCGAGAAGACCGCGTTGTTCACGTGCCCGAACGCGTCGAGGTCGCGGAACCGCACCTCGCACGAGGTCCGATGCCGGTACTCGCCGTCGCGCGGACTGGCGTCGTTCTGGTTCGTCACGGAGCGGCCATTCTAGCGGAGGGTCGTCGGCGGCTCAGAGCGCCTCCCCGACGCGGTCGATGAGCGATGCCAGCAGCGTGACCCGTGGCACGACGCTCGCGAGGTCGAGCCATTCATCCGCCGAGTGGTCGTCGCCGCCGACCGGCCCAAGCCCGTCGAGTGTCGGCAGCCCCGCGGCCGAGGTCGTGTTCGCGTCGCTCGCCCCGCCGGTCGCCGCGTCGGCGAGGGGGAAGCCGAGCTCTGCTGCGATTGCCACCCCAAGCTCGACGAGGCGTCCCGTGGCCGGCGTGCGCTCCATCGGCGGATGGTGCGCGGTGCGGCGCAGCTCGCTCGTGGCCCCGCTCGCATCGGGCGTCGCCACGATGGCCGCCAGCTCGTCCCACGCCGCGGCGAACGCCTCACCGGTCGTCGCCCGCAGGTCGACCTCGTAGCGGCACCCGGCCGGCACCACGTTCGGCCGGCTGCCTCCCTGGATCACGCCGACGTTGGCGGTGACGTCCGGCCAGCGGCCGTTGAGGGCCTGGATCCGCTCGACCTGGCGCGCGGCCGCCAGGATCGCGTGCCGGCCCTTCTCCGGCTCGATCCCGGCGTGCGCGGCCCGGCCGGTCACGAGGACCTCCGCGTCGGCGATGCCCTTGCGCGCCGAGACGAAATCCCCGTTCGCGCGGGCGCACTCGAGGACGAGCGCGACGTCGTGCTCCGGGACGAGCGCGGCGATGTGGCCGGTGCTGAATGGGGACCCGATCTCCTCGTCCGGATTCGCCACGAACGTGACCGATGGCCGCGTGCCGCAGTCCCGCAGCGCGGATAGCGCCGCGAGGCCGGCGAGCAGGCCGGCCTTCATGTCGGTCACCCCCGGCCCGGTGGCCCGGTCGCCCTCGGCGCGGTACGGCCGTGCCGCCGCGGTCCCGGCTTCGAAGACGGTGTCCATGTGGCCGATGAGCAGCAGCCGTGGCCCCTCGCCCGCGAGCCGGCCGATCACGAGGTCGCCCAGCTGCTGCTCGCCGGGCTGCGGGGCGTGCGGGATCCGCGTGACGACGGCGCCCACCTCCGCCAGGCGGCGCGCGACGAGGTCGGCGACCCGGTTGACGCCCTCGGGCGTGTACGACCCGCAGTCGAGGTTCACGAGCGCCGCGAGATCGGCGAGGTAGGCGTCGTGGATAGCGAGCACGGCCCGGCGCACGCGGTCGACCTGGATCGGCATCGGCGCCGAGTCTAGTCGGTCACCGCCGTTGCATACTCCGCCCATGCCGAACGAGGGGCGACCGGACGAGCGCGCGACCGAGCTGCTCGAGATGCGCGTCCTCGACGGGCCGAACCGGTTCTTCAGCCGCCCGGCAATCAAGATCGAGTTCACCGATCCGGAGCCCGGCGCGGCAGCAGAGGCGGCGGAGCGCGCAGGCGTCGCGGTTCGCGAGCTGTACGAGGCGATCGACCTCCGTCCACCGCGCACGACCCGGCGTCACAGCGAGGATGGCACGCGCGCCCTCGTCGCCTTTCAATGGCGACGACGCACGATCAGCCAGGCCATCGGCGCGGCGGCGGCACGGATCGCGCTGGGCCGCAGCAGCCGGCGACGCGAGGTCGCGGCGCTCCGGGCGACCGCCCTCGGGCCGCTCCCACAGCTGCCGGCCGCCACGGTGCCGATCGTTGCGGTCACCGGCACGAACGGGAAGAGCACGACTACGCGCCTGCTCGCGCATATCCTCGCCAGCGCCGGCCAGCGGGTGGGGATGACGAACTCGGATGGTATCTACGTCGATGGCACGCTCCTCGAGGCCGGGGACTGGACCGGATTCGGTGGCGCTGCGCGCGTGCTCGCGGAGCGCGGGCTCGACGCGGCGGTGCTCGAGACGGCGCGCGGCGGGATCCTGCTGCGCGGCATCGGCTACGAGCGCAACGACGTGGCCATCGTCACGAACGTGAGCCCGGACCATCTCGGGCTGAACGGGATCGACACCCTCGACGAGCTCGCCGAGACGAAGGGCGCGATCGTGCGCATCACGAAGCGGGACGGCTGGGTCGTGCTCAACGCCGACGACCCGCGCGTGTGGCGCATGCGGCGCGAAACGAAGGCGCGCTGGTACGCGGTGACCCTCGATCCCGCCTCGCCCGCCATCGAGGCGGCCCTCGACCGCGGAGGCCGCGCCGCAGTGCTCGAGGACGGCTGGCTCGTGCTGCGTGGCGCCGGCCGCCGCCCCGCGCGCCTGGCGCCGGTGGACGAGCTGGCGGTCACCTTCGCCGGGCTATCGCGCTACAACATCGCGAACGCCCTCTCGGCGGCGGCGGCGGCGGACGCGCTGGGACTGCCGCGGGCGAAGATCGCGCGCGGCCTGCGCAGCTTCGCGCAGGACTCGGCCGTCAACCCGGGCCGCCTCAACCTGTTCGAGCGGCGCGGCGTGCTGGCGATCGTCGACTTCGCGCACAACGAGGCGGGGCTGGCGGGCCTGATGGAGGTGGCGCACACGCTCGCAGGGGATCGGGGCAAGGTGCGGCTCGCGCTCGGGACGGCCGGCGACCGGACCGATGCCATCCTGCGCCGCCTCGGCGAGCTCGCCGGCGCCGCGGACGAGGTCGTGATCTGCGAGAAGCGTCACTACCTGCGTGGGCGTGACCTGGAGGGCATGAACGCCCTCTTCCGGGAAGGCGTGGCCGCGGCAGGCTACCGGGGCGAGGTGACCGCGTATCCCGGGGAGCTCGTCGCCCTCAAGGCCCTCGTCTCCGGCGCGCGGCGGAAGGACGTCGTGGCGGTGATGAGCCACGTGGAGCGCCGAGAGATCTTCGACTGGCTGGCCGAGGCCGGCTTCGAGCCGGTCGGCATGGACCGCCTGCGGCAGCTCGCGGTGGGCGGCTAGACCGCTTCGAGGTCCTCGGCGGTCGGGTTCTCATCGAGGATCGTCACCGCCCGGAGTGCCGATCCATCGGTCGCCGCGCCGTGCTGCCGCCGCTGGAGCTCCTTCCAGACGTCGTTCGCATGGTCGACGCAGACCGCGATGACGTCGCCCGGCGACGCGTTATCGAGCGCGTGCCGCGTCGCCTCCATCTCGTCGAGATGCGTCTCCACGTCGGTGACCCGCGCCTCGCCGGCTTCCATCGCGCTCCGCACGCCGCGTTCGATGAGCTGCGCCGTTTGGCCACGGGGCCGGCCGCGGTTGTTCTCGTCTTCGCGCACGATGATCTGGTCGAAATGGCGGGCGGCGATGCGACCGATCTCGACGATGTCCTCGTCGCGCCGATCGCCCGCCGTCGCGATCACCCCGATCCGGCGGCCGGTGACGAGCGCCCGCGCGCCGCCGGGTGTCGGCTCGGTGAGGCTGCCGACGAACTGCCCGAGTGCGTCGATGGCCGGTGGGTTGTGGGCGTAGTCGACGATGACGCGATAGCCGTCGAGCTCGAACATGTTCAGGCGTCCGGGGGCCATGAAGTAGCTGGTCGTGAACGTGCGCAGGCCCTGGCGGATGTCGTGGAGGTGGGCGCCCGCGGCCCATGCCGCGGCGGCCGCGGCGAGGGCGTTCTGGACGTTCATCCGCGCCCGGCCCTCGAACGTCGACGGCAGGAGGTGAGTCCACACCAGCGGCATCGACTTGCGGCCCTGGCGCAGGACGATCATCTCCCCGTTGCGGCCCTTCTCGAGGGTCACCGCGCGGCGGCCGCGCGAGGCCTGGAACTTGACGCGATCGTTCTCCGCATCCATCGAGAAGTAGATGACCGATCCGGAGGTGTGCCGTCCCATGGGGGCGACGAGCGGATCGTCGGCGTTGAGGACGGCGGTGCCGTCGCGGGGCACCGCCTCGACGATCACCTGCTTGACTCCGGCGAGCTGCTTGAGCGTCGTGATGCCGCCGAGACCCAGGTGGTCGCCAGTCACGTTGAGGACCACCGCCACGTCGTTGCGACCGTAGCCGAGGCCCTCGCGCAGGATGCCGCCGCGCGCCACCTCGAAGACGGCGAAGTCCACGACCGGGTGCTGGAGCACGGTCGAGGCCGAGCGCGGGCCGGAGGCATCGGCCTTCCGGATCAGGCGGCCGTCGACGAAGATGCCGTCCGTGCTGGTGAGGCCGACCTTGCGGCCCATCCCCTTCATGATGTGCGCGATCATTCGGGCCGTCGTCGTCTTCCCGTTCGTGCCGGTCACCGCGACGATCGGGATCCGCGCGTCGGTGCCGGGCGGGAAGAGCAGGTCGAGCACCGGCTTCGCGACGTACTGCGCCTCGCCCTCGGTCGGGTGGGTGTGCATCCGGAAGCCCGGCGCCGCGTTGACCTCCACGATCCCGCCGCCGGTCTCGCGCACCGGGACGCTGATGTCGGGACAGATGAAGTCGATGCCCGCGATGTCGAGCCCCACCACCCGCGCCGCCTGCTCGGCGATCTCCGCGTTGTCGGGGTGGATCTCCTCCGTGCGGTCGATGCTGATGCCGCCGGTGCTCATGTTCCCGGTGCGCTTCAGGAACACCCGCTGGCCGCGTGGCGGGACATCGCTCATCTCGAAGCCCTGCTCGCGGGCGTAGGTCGTCGACTCGCCGTCGATCGTGATGCGGGTCAGCACCTTCTCGTGGCCGATGCCGCGGCGCGGATCGGCGTTCGTGGCCTCGACGAGATCGGACACCGAATGCGTGCCGTCGCCCTCGACGTGGGCCGGCACCCGCTGCGCGACCGCGCGCAGCACGCCACCGATGACGAGGCACCGATAGTCGTTGCCGGTGATGAACGACTCGATCACGAGGGCGCCGGACCGCGACTGGGCGCGGGCCAGCGGAAATGCGTCGCGGACCGCCTGCGCGTCGGCGAGGTTGAGCATCACGCCGCGCCCGTGGTTGCCGTCGAGCGGCTTGAGCGCCGTCGGGAAGCCGATCTTTCCCGCGGCGGCGGCCGCCTCGTCGGGCGAGCGGACCACCTGCGCGCGCGGCACCGGCACCCCGGTCGCGGCGAGCAGCTGGTTCGTCAGCTTCTTGTCCGACGCGGTGTCGACCGCGATCGAGCTCGTCTTGCTCGTCATCGTGGCCCGGATGCGCTGCTGGTGGACCCCGTGGCCGAGCTGGACGAGCGACGCCGAGTCCAGGCGGATCCACGGGATGTCACGCAGCGCCGCCTCGTCGATGAGCGCCTGGGTCGACGGGCCGAAGGCGGAGCGCTCGGCGAGGAGGATCAGCGCCTCGAGTTCGGCGCGGAAGTCGAAGCCCTCCTCCGCGCGGACGAGGTGGTTGACGAGCCGCACCGCCAGCTTCCCGGCGGCGAGCCCGACGGCCTCCTCGGCGAACGAGTAGACGAGGTGGTAGCGCCCGGGCTCGCCGGTGCCGCGGGTCTTGCCGCGTCCCACCTCGGTGCCCGCCTCGCGCTGGAGCTGGAGGGCGATGTGCTCGGCCACGTGGCCGACCCACGTCCCGTCCCGGAGCCGCCCGGCGAAGCCTCCCGGCTTGCCGGTCCCGCAGGAGTGCTGGCCGACCCCCGGCAGCATCTCGAGCAACGCCTCGGTGAAGCCGGGGATCGTATTGGTCGGAAAGTGCTCGAGCACGCCGAGATCGACGACGAGCTTGATGGCGGGCTCGTAGCTCCAGTAGTTAGGCCCGCGGTAGACCCGCGTCTCGACCACCGTCAGCTCGGGGAGCGGCACGGCACCGGGCGGGGGTTCGCCCCGCTTCGTCACTCGCTTGCCTCCTCGTCGATCCGGCGGGCGTGGAGCGCGCGCCGCCGGGCGCGCTCGGGGGCGCGGTCGTCGGCACCCTCGGCGGCGATCCGGCGGATGAGGCGCCGGGTACGATCCGTGGCCCGGCCGAGCGATGCGATCTCGCGATCGGTGGCGGTGACGGGGCGCAGCGGCGGCAGGAGGCGGCGCTTCCGGATGTCGAACCGATACCCGGACGGAAGCGAGTGGAGCACGACGCCAGAGACCATGATCGGGCGATGGCGCTTCACTTCGTAGGCATCGGTCTGGATCTTGGCCGGGTCCAGGATGGTGACCGATCCCTTGCCGATCACCTCGAGCACGCCGGTCGGGGTGACGAGCGCGGCGGTGTCCTCGTCAACGCCGATGCCGAGCAGGGCTGGCGACTGGGCGATGAGCGCCATGAGCCGTCCGAACCGATTTCGCTGCTCGAAATGCTGGTCGATCACCACCCCGGGGAGCAGCCCGAGGCCGGCGCTCATCTGGGTCATCCGCTGCTTCGGCGAGGCGCCCGAGGTGCCGAACGCCACCATGTGGCTGCTGATCGCCGAGGCGCCGGCGCTGGTGCCGGCGACGATCGCGCCGTGGCGGTGGCGCTCGATGAGCGCGCGGCCGAGCCCCGTGCCACCGATCACGCTCGAGAGGCGCAGCTGGTTGCCGCCGGTCATGAAGATGCCGGTCGCATCGTTCAGCTGCTCGATGGCGCGGCGGTCATCCGCATCCTCGCGCACCAGCGGACGCAGGCCGCGCACGTCGGTCACGCCCATGCTGCGGAAGAGGTGCTGGTAGAGCTCCGTCGCCTCGTCGCCGAGCGATGAGGCGGTGCTGATCACAACGATTCGGGCATCTGGCCCGCCGGCCAGCGACACGAAGCGGGCGATGATCTGCCGCTGACGCAGCTTGTCCTCGGCACCGCCGATGATGAGCAGATGCCCGGCTCGAGGAGCGCCCGGGCGAGGCGCGCTGATCATGCGGCGCAGGATAGCCGACTCAAGATCGGCCCGATGAGCACGCTAGACTCGACCGAATGTCATCCAGCACCGCGGCACGCACTACCGAACCCGCGTCCCAGCGCACCGAGCCGCGCGACTACTACGCGGTGCTCGGGGTGGAGCCGTCCGCCACCGCGGCCGAGCTGCGGTCTGCGTTCCGCGAGGCGGTGCTGCGCCACCACCCCGACGTCGCCACCTCGTCCGAGCTCGCCACGCGCCGCACCTCGATGCTCAACCGCGCCTGGTCGTCGCTCCGCGACCCACTGCGGCGCCTCCACTACGATCGGGACCTCGAGCGCGGAGCCGCCGATCACCTGTCGTGGCCGCTCGACGACCACGAGGCGCCGCGGCGCACGCCTCGCCGACGGCTGGCGACAGCGCCGCCGACGAGCCGCTGGCACCAGCCACAGTGGCGGAGCGTGGCCGGCTTCCGCGTGCCGGTCGACGTCTTCCTGGCTGGGCCAGCGGCCCAGCGGCGCTGGATCGTCGAGCACGAGATCGTGGGCGAGGACTGGCGTGAGCACCGCGAGCGGTACTGGCTCCGCTTCGCCGCCGCGTGGTACCACGAGCGCGGCCGCGTCGACGACTGGCTCGGCGCGCTCGAGCGGCTCGTCGAGCTCGAGGGCACGCTCGACACGCTCGCGAACGCGGACCTTCGCGCCGCGTACCGGTCGACCGGGCAGCTCCTCCGCGGCACCGCCTTCCTCCGCCGCCTCCAGGACCGATTCGATCGCGGCACGGCGCCGCGTCGCTGGGTCGATGGCGAGCTGCGGGCCCTGCTCGCCGAGTTCCGCGACCGGATGGTCCGGCGCGGACGCCCCGACGATCGGGCCGAGAACGCGGAGCTGCTGCTCAACTACCTCGAGGCGCTCGAGATGGAGCCCGCCTTCGCCGACGTGCGGGCCGCGATCCTCGCGCACCGGCGGGCGGGCCACGCCGGTCGGGCCGCCGAGCTCGTGGCACGCGCGATCGGGATGCCGATCACCGAGCCGGCGCGCTGGTACTCGATCGTGCAGCTGCTCACCGAGACCGGCCAGCTCGACCGCGCTTCGACGCTCCTCGCCGAGGTCGCGCGTGGTGGCCATCCCGAGGCGCTCGACAAGCGGCGGATCGGCGGCGACCCGGTCCGCCGCCTCGCCGCCGCGCGCGTTCGGCTCGCGCGTGCCCGCGAGCGCGCCGCGCGAAGCGCCGCGCGGAGATGATCGTTTCGCCCGTCGCGGGCCTGCCGGTCGGCCTGCGCGTTGTCGTCGGCGCGATCGTGGGCGTGGTGGCCGGCATCCTGGCCGTCGTGCTCGGCTTCGGCACGCTGATCGGCGTCCTGCCGCTCATCATCGTCGTCGCCGTCGGACTGTCGATGGGCTGGCTGCCGGCGACGAGCGCGTACGCCTTCGCCATCGCCACCGCCGTTGTCGCCCAGGCGGTCGTCGGCTCAGTCACCGTCACGCCCCCCGGTGCGGTGCGGCTCGCCATCGCCGTGATCGGCGCCCCCCTGCTCATCGTGCTGATCCGGCGCGCCGAGACCGCCCTCGCCGACGCGCAGTCGGACCGCGCCGCGCTCGAGGAGGCGCATGCCGAGACGGCGCACCGCGAGACGGCCCTCACCGCGGCGCAGGCGGAGCTCGCCGATGCGTACGCCATCGCTGAGCGCGAGCGGGCTCGCCTCACCGAGGTGGCCGACTCGGTCCCCGAGCCGGTCATCGTGTACGACGCCGAGGGCCATGGCCGGTTCGGGAACCGCGCAGCGCGTGCCGCCTTCGGGCGCACGTTCATCGAGTGCCCGCCGGCGCAGTGGCATCGCCTCGTCGAACTGCGCGACGAGCGAGGCGACCCGGTGGCGGCCGACGCCGTACCACAGCTCATCGCCCAGCGCGAGCCGGTGCGCGGCCGCTACCTCGTCCGGCTGCCGACGTCCGGTCGCGACTTCCTGCTCGACGTGGAGGGGACGCCGGTGCCGGGCGGCGGCTGTGTGCTGCTGCTCCGCGACGTCGGCCGCGAGGAGGACGAGCGGCGTCGCCTCTCACGCTTCGCCAGCTACGTGGCCCACGAGCTCCGTAATCCGCTCGCGGTGGCGAAGGCCCGGATCGAGCTCGGGATGCGCGACCCGGAGCTGGCCCAGCGCACGCGCAACCACGGCGACCGCGCGCTCGACTCGATCGAGGCGGCGATCGGCATCCTCGAACGGCTCGAGCTCTACTCGCGCGCCGACAGCGGACGGGTGGAGGCGGAACGGTCGCCGTTCAACCTCGGCGCCGCGATCGAGACGGCGGTCGAGCGCCTCCGCGCGCGCGGTGGTGACCGGGAGCTGCGGATCGCCGTCCCGGGCGGGACGATCGTGGCCGGGGACCGGCAGCTCGCCGAGCAGGCAATCACGAACCTGCTGACGAACGCGGACCGCTACTCGGCGGCCGGACTGGCGATCGCGATCGAGGTGACGCCCGGCGACCCGGTCGTGCTGCGCGTGATCGACGGCGGGCCTGGCGTCGCGGACGACGTGGCGGAGAAGCTGTTCCGCGACCGCGTGACCGCCGGACGCGGCCTGGGCCTGGGGCTCTACCTCGTTCGCGCCACCATGGACGCGCAGGGAGGATCGGTCGAGCTCGAGCGGCGACGGCCGGAGGCGATCTTCGCCCTCCGCTGGCCCGCCGCGTCGTCGGCGGTCGACGGAACTCCCACGACGGACTGACGGAACGGTCAGGCGGGGGCGGGGACGACCTCGAGCGGCCCGAACGCCTCCGCCTCGACCGATGCCCGGACCGCGCCGGCATCCCCGGTGAGCAGGATGACGAGCGATGCCGGGTCGATCAGCTCGCGCGCGACGCGCTGCACGTCCGCCGGCATCACCGCCTCGAGCTTGTCCCGATAGCCCTGCCAGAAGTCGTCAGGAAGCCCATAGACCGCGAGCGGCTCGATCGCGGCCGCGACCCCGCCGGTCGACTCGAAGCGCAGCGGGAAGACGCCGATCATGAAGTTCTTCACCTCGCGCAGCTCGTCGTCGGTCGGCGCCTCGTCGCGCATCCGGTCGAGCTGGCCGAGCAGCTCGCGGATCGAGGCGGCGGTGACATCGGTCTCGACCGCGGCACGCGCGATCAGCGGCCCGGCCGATCGGCGCGGGTCGAACGAGGCGTGCGCGCCGTACGTGTAGCCGAGCTCCTCGCGCAGGCGCACGTTGAGGCGGCTGCCGAAGACGCCGCCAAGGAGGGTCGCCATGACGTTGGCGGGGAAGTAGTCGGGGTGAGCGCGATGGATACCGATGTGCCCGACCCGCAGCTCGCTCTGGACCGATCCGGGCCGGTCGACGAGCACGACCCGCCGCGCTCCCGCCGGCCGGACGTCGATCTCGCGGTGCGGGGTGGCATTGCCGCGCCAGCCGCCGAATGCGGCCTCGGCGGCGGTCATCACCCGCTCGATGTCGAAGCCGCCGGCGACGATGAGGTTCGCCGTCCGCGAGCCCCAGGCGGCGGCCTGGAAGGCGCGTATTTCGTCGACCGTCAGCGGCTCGACCGACTCGGGCGACCCGGCCGAGATGCGGCCGTAGGGCACGCCGTCGGCGTAGAGGGTGCGGAGGAACATCTCGTCGGCGAGGCGGCCGGGGTCGGCGCGCGCCTGGAGGATGTCGGCGAGCCGCTCGTCCTTGAGGCGCCCGAACTCGTCCGGGTCGAGGCGCGGCTCGCGGACCATCTCGGCCAGGAGCGCCATCCCCTCCTCGACGTGCTCGGGCAGCGCCTGGAACGCGGCACGGGCCGAGTCCCAGCTCGACTCGCTCGAGACCTCGATCCCGAGGCGCTCGGTCGCCTCCGCGAATGACGCAGCGTCGAGCCGCCGCGTCCCCGTGACGAGCAGCTGCGCGGTCAGCGCGGCGACGCCGGCATGCGCCTCGTCCTCGCTGGCCGCCCCGGCGTCGACGAGGAGGTGCACGTTGACGAGGCTGCGGTCGGGGAGCGGGACGAGCCAGATCGGCATGCCGCTGCTGAGCTCGCGGCGCGTGAAGTCGGGGAAGGCGTACGCGCGCGGCGCGGTGGGGGTCGGCCGGAGCGGGTTCATCGTCGTCATGCCTGCGCTGCCTCCTCGGTTGCAGGCCCGTCGGCCGGCACGTAGGTGAGCACCAGGCGGTTGTCCGCGCCGGTGACATCGGTCAAGAGGTTGCGCACGGCAGCCGCGTCGACCGCCTCGTAGTCGGAGACCTCGGCGTTGATGCGCCCCGGGTCGTCGAAGAGACAGGCGTACATGCTGATCCGGTCGGCGCGCTCCGCCACGCGTTCGAGGCTGGACGCGACGCCCGCTGCGTGGAGGTTGCGCACGCGCTCGATCTCGTCGTCGCTCGGTCCCTCCGTCGCCAACAGCTGGATCTGCTCGAGCAGCGCGCGTTCGAGGTCCTCGTGCGCGACCTCCGGCCGGGCGGTGGCCCAGAACGCGAGGATCGACGCCCCGCCGACGATGGGGAACGGGAAGGCGACGACATCCTGCGCGAGCCGCTGACGGCGGACGAGGGTGTCGTAGGTCCGCGAGGCGCGTCCGTTGGCGAGGAGGTCGGCGGCGACCTCGATCGCGTGGAACGCCTCGGTCCCGAACGCCGGCGCGCGATATGCGACGTAGGTGCGCGGCAGTGGCACCTGGTCCGGCACGACCTCGCGCACCTCCGCTCCCAGGTGCGCGGGCAGCGACATGTCGGGCGGCGGCGGCAGGTCCGGGTTGGCCGGGATCGGTCCGAAGTGCTTCCCGGCCAGGGCGAGCGCCGCCTCGGGCTCGATGTCGCCGGCGATCGTCAGCACCGCGTTGTTCGGGCAGTAGTAGGTCGCGAAGAACTCGCCCACGTCGGCGAGCGACGCGGCGGAGAGGTCCTCCATCGAGCCGATCGTCGAGTGGTGGTAGCCGTGCCCCTCCGGGAACAGGAGCTCCTGCAGCTTCTCGTCCCACGTCCCATATGGCTGGTTGTCGACGCTCCAGCGGCGCTCGTTCTTCACGACATCGCGCTGGTTGTCGAGCTTCTCCTGCGTCATCGCCGGCAGGAGACTCGCCATCCGGTCGGCCTCGAGCCACAGGGCGAGCTCCAGCTCGTTCGACGGCAGCGTCTCGAAGTAGTTCGTCCGGTCCAGCCAGGTCGAGGCGTTCAACGTGCCGCCCGCCGCCTGGACGAGGGCGAAGTGCTCACGCTTGTCGATGTGCGCCGACCCCTGGAACATCATGTGTTCGAACAGGTGCGCGAAGCCTGACTTGCCCGGCTTCTCGTGCTTGCTGCCGACGTCGTACCACAGGTTCACCGCCACGATGGGGGCGGCGCGATCCGGGGCGATGACGATGCGCAGGCCGTTGTCGAGCCGATGACGCTCGAAGCCGATGTGGGGCACGCGCGGGAAATCCTCCTCGACCGGTCGCGCCGGATGGGTGCTGGGCCCGGAGCGTAGCATCCCGGGGGGTGGTCATCGCGCGGCCAATGCAGGGCAGCGATCGGCGTCCCGGGGCGCCGTCCGTTCCGACGGCCACCGTTCGGATTCACGCCACGTGACCGCAATCCCAGCCGAGTGCCTCTCCGAGCCACGCCTACACACCAGGCGTGAACCTGATGGGTCCGAGGCAAATTCCCACGGTCGAGTGGTCAGGCCGCGTGAATCCGCCATGGGCATCGGCCCGGTGGTCGAAGTGGTGAGCGACCAGGGACTCGAACCCTGAACCTAGAGATTAAGAGTCTCTTGCTCTGCCAATTGAGCTAGTCGCCCGCCGCAGATGATGCCGTGGCGGCGCCGGAGGGTCAACCGCGGCCCCGGTGCTCACAGCGCCGGCTGGGCCGGGCCGCCGTTCGGCTCCGGCGAGCGCTGGTAGTGCGCCTGGAAGAAGCCCGAGATCTGACCGATGTCGAGCGTGTCCTGGTAGAGGAGGTAGTTCCAGGCCGTCACCGCGATCGGATGGCCGAAGTCGGCGCCAGACCACGGCGTCAGGATGACCTTGAACTGCGCGCCCCGCAGCTGCTGGTTCGCCCACTGGGTGAGCTGCGCGATGCCCGCGGCGTCGAGCTTGTCCGGCTGGTACCAGACGACGATCCCGCCGTGCTCGAGGTTGTGGACGACCTGCGACTCGGCCTGCGGCGTCGTGTAGACGCCCCAGTTGTCAGGATCGCCCCAGTGGGGCCCGGACGTCGCCGGCAGCGAGCCGTACGCGTCCGGGTTCGATGCACGGACGTCGGTCCCGTTCTGGACGTGCGTGCCGCCCTTGTCGGGCTGGGCGATACCGATGCTCGGATCGGGCTTGCTGAACACGACGAGCCCGAGGACGATGAGGATGACGCCCAGGACGAGCACGCCACCCACGATCAGGAGGCGCGGAGCGAAGCCACGGGACGCGCGCAATGGACGGGTCAGCGCCTCGTCGCTGGCGCGCGTCCGTCGCTGGATCTGCTGGGTCCGACGTCGCTTGGCCATTGGCGCGACAGGATAGCCGTCGCAGCCCGGAGGCGCCCGCCGGGCCCCCCGGCGGATGGCACCGGCCGTGCACTTGCTAGAATCGGCGGCTCACGGCGGACGGCCACGGCCGCCCCGGCGATCTGGTACTCGGATCGCGGAACCCGCATTCGAAAGGTGTCATGTCCGACCCCGGCCCGGCCCCGCGGCGCAAGAGCGCATTCACGCTCGTCCGCGAGCTCATCGGCGGTGCTCGCACGCTCGCCGGCCTCGAGGTGCGCCAGGCGCGCGCCGAGGTTGCCCAGTCGCTCGGGCACGTCAAGGGCGGCGCCATCAGCTTCGCGATCGCCGCCGCCATCGTGCTTGCCTTCGTGGTGATGCTGCTGGCGACGATCGTGGCGACGCTGTTCATCCTCGGCCTGTGGTGGGTGGACCTCATCCTGCTCGTCGTCCTGCTCCTCATCGCCGGCCTTCTCGTCTGGCGCGGCATGCGCCAGATGCGCCAGGTGAAGGTCAAGCCCGAGCAGACGATCGCATCGGTCAAGGAGGATCTCGCATGGGCGAAACGCCTGATCAAGCGCGGCTAGCCGTCGAGGCGCAGCGCGCGCAGCTCGACCGGACGGCGGCCCAGCTCAAGGACAGCCTCGACCTGAGGAAGCGGTTCAAGGAGAACCCGGCCGCCTTCGCCGCGGTCGGCGCCGGGGCCGCCTTCCTCCTCGCAGGTGGCCCGATGCGGGTGGCACGCTTCGCGCGTCGTCGGCTCTTCCGCTCGACGCCGGAGAAGACGTACGACGCCCTGCCGAAGACGCTCCAGTCATGGGTCGACACGGTCGCCGGCGGTGTCGGGCCGAAGGCGGAAGGCGCGCGCGAGGCGCTGGCCGGGGAGCTCACCCGCTGGCGCCAGGAGCCACTGAAGAACAAGAAGGCGCGCAAGGAGCTCGCGAAGGCGATGGCCGACGGGCCGCCAGGCCCGGGGCGCACCGGCTGGAAGGCGTTCGAGGCCATCGCCACGATCGTCGCCGCCGCGGCCGGCCGGAAGCTCGTCGAGCGCTTCCTGTCCGGCGAGCCGCCTTCCGGGATCGCCCCGTTGGACGCCGTCGGCACGGCGGGCGGGGCAGCGGAGCCGGATCCCAAGCACGCGAAGGACCATGTCACGCGAACGTCGCCGGAGCGGGCAGCCGCGGACGTTGCCGATGACGCAGGCCGGCAGGACTACTCGGGGATGAGCGCGCGCTCGCGCGGTGCCTGATTCCGCGCGGTCGCTGGGCGCATCTCTGCCGTCGGTTGCGCGCCAGCACGTCGCAATCCGCACGGTGTGCACGCTAACCGCGCTGCCGTGGCCGCGACGAGCGAGCCACGTCAGCCATTGTGCACGGCGGCCGTACTGACCGAGCGCACCCCCGCCGAGCCTTCGATAATGTGCACCACTCCAGGATTGGCACGCGCGCCCACTTCGGGATGGCACGGCAGCGGCGGCCCCGACGTCCGGCGTCGTATCCTGTGCCTCCCCGGGCGAGTGGCGGAATGGCAGACGCGTCGGCCTTAGGAGCCGGTGTCGCAAGACGTGCGAGTTCGAGTCTCGCCTCGCCCACCATCGGCCGCCCCGCCACCGCACGAGCACAGGAGCACTTCTTGGTCACCGTTTCCACGCGACCCGAGCCCGGATCGAAGATGGTCCTCGAGATCGAGGTCCCGTCGTCCGAGGTGGATCGCCACTTCGCCACCGCGTACCGCCACCTTGCCGAGCAGACCCGCGTCCCCGGCTTCCGGCCGGGCAAGGCGCCGCGTCATGTCATCGACCGCTTCGTGGGGCGTGGCAGCGTCGTGGCGGAGGCGATCGACCACCTGGTGAATGCGGCCTACGACGAGGCGCTGAACCAGACCGATGTGATCCCGCTCGACCATCCAGAGGTCGACCTCGATCCTGGCTCGGTGGCGGAGGGGCAGGCGGTTTCCTTCACGGCCACCGTGCCGGTCCGCCCCGACGTCCGGCTCGGCTCCTACACCGAGTACCCCTTCACCCTGGAGACGCCGGAGGTGACCGATGCCGACGTGGACGCGGTGATCGCCGAGCTGCGCGAGAGCCAGGCGACGCTGCGCCCCCTCGACGGTGCCGCGGCGGCGGCCGGCCACATGGCGGCGCTGAAGTTCGCGGGCACCATCGACGGGGAGCCGTTCGAGGGCGGCAGCGCGGATCGGCTACCGCTCGTCATCGGCGAGAACAGGATGATCCCCGGCTGGGAGGACCACCTCGTCGGGATGACGGTCGGGGAGACGCGCGACTTCGACATCACGTTCCCGGACGACTACCGGGTCGAGGAGCTGCGCGACAAGCCGGCCCACTTCACCGTCGACCTGCTCGACCTGCGCGAGAAGGTCCTGCCCGAGGCCGACGACGAATGGGCGGCGAGCGTCGGCGAGGTCGAGACCGTCGGCGCCCTGCGCGACGAGATTCGCGACGCGCTCGCCCGGCGCAACGTCGACGAGGCGCGCCACGCATTCGGCGATCGGATCATCGACTTCGCGGTGAGCAACTCCACGGTGGAGCTGCCGGAGGTGATGGTCGCCAACGAGGTCGAGATCATGCGCGACGAGCTGACGAACCGGCTCGCCCAGCAGCGGATCGGCCTCGAGCAATACCTCGCCCTGAGCAAGCAGTCGCCGGAGGAGCTGATCGCCGAGCTGCGGGACCCCGCCACGCGCCGGGTGAAGACGCTCCTCGTCCTGTCGGCCATCGCCGAGAAGGAGGGGATCGACGCCTCCGACGCCGACATCGACGCCGAGATCGCGGCGCAGCTCGAGCGCTACGGCGACGACGCGCGGCTCCGGGAGTCCCTCTCGAGCCGCCGCGGGCGATCCTACCTGCGCATGACGCTCCGCAACCGTACACTCGTGGAGGCGCTCATCGACCGGGCGACCGGGACCGATGACGCCCCCGCCGAGGCCTCCGCGGTCCCGGCGACGCCCGAGCCAGAACCAGCCAAGGAGTCCGGTTAGACCGATGCTCGTCCCGATGGTGATCGAGTCGAGCGCACGCGGCGAGCGCGCGTTCGACATCTATTCCCGGCTCCTCAAGGACCGGATCATCTTCCTGGGTGACGCGATCGAGGATCACGTCGCCAACCTGATCATGGCCCAGCTCCTCTTCCTCGAGAGCGAGGACCAGGAGAAGGACATCAGCCTGTACATCAACTCGCCGGGTGGTGTGGTGACGGCCGGGCTGGCGATCTACGACACGATCCAGTACCTGAAGGCGCCGGTGAGCACGATCTGCATCGGCCAGGCGGCGTCGATGGGCGCGGTCCTGCTCGCGGCCGGCGCCACCGGCAAGCGCTACGCGCTGCCGAACGCGCGGATCATGATCCACCAGGGGTCGGGCGGGTTCCGCGGCAACACCCCGGACGTCGAGATCCAGATGCGCGAGATGATGCATCTCACCGATCGGCTCATGCACATCCTCGCCGACCACACCGGCCAGACGTTCGAGAAGGTGAAGCGCGACAGCGAGCGCGACTACTTCATGAGCGCCGACGAGGCGAAGACGTACGGCCTCATCGACGAGGTGTTCGTGGGCAACACCGAATCGCTGATCAGCATGACCCAGGCCGCCGGCGGAAAGATGCCGGAGGCCGAAGAGGCCGCCCAGGCGGACGCAAAGAAGAAGTAGCGGTCAGCGCTCGCGGGCGAGGAGCTCGCGCTTCATTCGGTTGCCGCTCGGCCCCCAGCCGCTCCAGCCGTCGGCGGCACGCACGACCCGGTGACAGGGCACCGCCGGGAAGAGCGGACAGCGTCCCATGGCACCCCCGACCGCGCGCGCCGCGCCGGGCCGGCCGATCGCCGCCGCCACGTCGCCGTACGTGACCCGCTCGCCCCACGCCACGCCGCCGACGAACCGATACACCTCGGCGTCGAACGCCGAGAGGCCACGCAGGTCGAGCGTCGGCGCATCCCGCCGCGTGCCCGCCGACCAGCCGCTCAGCCACGCCGCCGCGTCGGTCCACCCGCTGACGATCTCCGCACCGGGGAGCCGCCGCACGATGGCCGCCACCATCGGTCCTTCGTCGCTGCCGCCCCCGATGGCGAGGATGCCGCGCGCCGAGGTGGCGAGGATCATCGGTCCCAGATCGGTCTCGACAGTCGAGAGGGTGATGCGAGGAGGCACCGCAAAAGCATCCCAGACCTTCGCCGAAGGGGGGAGTACTCCCGGCCCCGTGCTACCATCGGCCTCCGATGACCACCAAGAGCAAGGTTCCCTACCGCTGCTCCTTCTGCGGCAAGAGCCAGGAGCAGGTTCGCAAGCTCATTGCGGGGCAGGGCGTCTACATCTGCGACGAGTGCATCAACCTCTGCCAGGAGATCATCGAGGAGGAGATGCTCGAGACGCCGCGCGCCGGCAAGGCGCAGCAGGCACCGCTCCCGAGCCCCCGCAAGATCAAGGACGCGCTCGACGAGTACGTCATCAGCCAGGACCGCGCCAAGAAGGTCCTCTCCGTCGCCGTCTACAACCACTACAAGCGCGTGAATGCCGGCCACAGCGTCGACGAGGTGGAGCTCGGGAAGAGCAACGTCATGCTGGTGGGGCCGACCGGGTCCGGCAAGACGCTCCTCGCCCAGACCCTGGCCCGCATCCTCGACGTGCCATTCTGCATCGCCGACGCCACGAGCCTGACCGAGGCCGGCTACGTGGGCGAGGACGTCGAGAACATCCTGCTGCGCCTCATCCAGGCCGCGGACTTCGACGTCCAGCGCGCGCAGCGCGGGATCATCTACATCGACGAGATCGACAAGATCGCGCGCAAGACCGATAACCCATCGATCACGCGTGACGTGTCCGGCGAGGGCGTCCAGCAGGCGCTGCTGAAGATCCTTGAGGGCACGGTCGCCAACGTGCCGCCGCAGGGCGGGCGCAAGCATCCGCACCAGGACTTCATCCAGATCGACACGACGAACATCCTCTTCATCTGCGGCGGCGCCTTCGAGGGCCTCGAGGCGATCGTGGAGGACCGGGTCGGGAAGCGGGGGATCGGCTTCGGCTCGCAGTCGCAGCGATCGCGCGGCGAGCGTCGCCAGATCCTCGAGAAGATGATGCCGGAGGACCTCATCCACTACGGCCTGATCCCCGAGTTCGTCGGCCGCATGCCGGTCGTCGTGAACCTCGCGGCGCTCAGCCAGGCGGACCTGATGCGGGTCCTCACCGAGCCGCGCAACGCGGTGACGCGGCAGTTCACGAAGTTCCTCTCGCTCGACAAGGTGGAGCTGGTGTTCACCCCCGACGCCCTCGACGCGACCGCGAAGCTGGCCCTCGACCGCAAGACCGGCGCACGCGCCCTGCGAACCATCGTCGAGGAGGCGCTCCTCGACGTGATGTACGACATCCCTGAGCGCACCGACGTCCGCAAGGTCGTCATCACGGGCGAGACGATCGAGCACGGCCAGCCGCCGATGCTCCTCACCGAGACGGACGAGCCGGAGCCGCGGGGGCGACGCAAGGGCGCGCCGCGCGAGGACCGGATCGAGCGGGCCGAGGAATCCGCCTGAGCGCGTCGCGAGGCTCAATGACCGGGTTCCTCTCCGACACGACCGACCTCCTCGCCCGCACGCCCGCCCTGCTCCATACGCTGCTGGCTGGCCTGCCCGACAGCTGGACCGATTCTCCCGACGTCGCCGATGGCTGGCGCCCGCGTGACGTGGTCGGGCACCTGCTCACCGGCGAGATGACCGACTGGATGGCGCGTGCCGAGCGCATCCTCGAGGCCGGCACGACGGTCCCCTTCGACCGCTTCGATCGGTTCGCGATGCTCGAGCGCGACGTGGGCGTGCCGATTGCCGAGCTCCTCTACCGCTTCGCCGAGCTGCGCACCGCGAACATCGCGCGCCTCGCGGGCCTCGTGACCGATGCCGACCTCGAGCGGCGCGGCATGCATCCGTCGCTCGGCGAGGTGACGCTCCGCCAGCTCCTCGCCGCGTGGGCCGTCCACGACCTCAACCACGTCGCGCAGATCTACGCCGGCCTCGCCGGCTCGCACGATGCAGACGTCGGGCCGTGGAAGGAGTACCTGGGGATCCTCCTGCGCCGCGAGGACCCGGCGGCGGTCCCCGGCTAGGCTGTCACTCGGCGTCCGGCTCCGCCGGCGGCTCCGCCGCTTCGGCGCCACCGCTGGCCGCCGGGGTGACCATGACGCGCCGCGGGTAGGGGATCTCGATCCCGTCGGCCGCGAAGGCGGCGAGGATGCGCTTGCGCAGCTCGCCGGCCACCGCCCATTGCTCGGCGGCCTGCACCTGGCCGAGCACCTTGAGGGTCAGGCCCGCCTCGCCGAGGGCGTTGACGCGGCTCACGGTGGGTGCCTCGATGAGACGGTCACGCCAGGCCGGGTCCTCGGCGAGCTCGGCGCCGACGCGGTCGACGAGGGCGGTCGCGCGCTCGAGATCGGTGTCGTAGGCGACCGCGACGTCGAGGTTGACGCGCGCCCACACACGCGTGTGGTTTGATGCGACCCCGATCTGGCCATTCGGGACGCTGTGGACGGTGCCGTCCAGATCGCGGAGCGTCGTGCGGCGCAGGCTGAAGTCCTCGACCGTGCCGTCAACGCCCGCGATGCTCACCACGTCGCCGGCGCTGAACTGGTTC
>JBBQMC010000018.1:0-21751 GCA_038328565.1 Candidatus Limnocylindria bacterium | reverse complement strand
GCCACCACGGAGTTCGTGGTGCCGAGGTCGATGCCGATGATCTTGCCCATCTAGGTCTGTTCTCCTCGCGACGCCTGTAGCCGGCGTCGTCATGCTTCGTTGCGTGGTCAGTGCTGGGTTGGGTTGTTCGCGACCTTCACCAGGGAGGGTCGCAGGACGCGATCGCCGAGCCGGTAGCCGCGCTGAAGCTCCTCGATCACGGTGTTGTCCGGGTGCGCGTCGGTCGGCTCGTGGACGACGGCCTCGTGGAGGTTCGGATCAAATGGCTGGCCGAGCGCCACGATGGGCGTCACGCCCTCCGACTCGAGGGCCGAGCGCAGCTTCCGTTCCACGAGCTGGATCCCCTCCAGCCAGCCCTCGTGCACCTCGTCCGGCACGTTCGCGAGCGCGCGATCGAAGTCGTCCTGCACGGCCAGCAGCGTCGTGATGAGGACGGCCGTGCCGGCCTGCGCCAGGAGGCTGCGGTCCTCCTCGGTCCGCCGCTTGTAGTTCGCGAAATCGGCCGCCGAGCGCTGCCAGTTGTAGGTCGCCTCGTCGGCGCGGGCCTTCGCCTCGTCGAGCTCGCGGGTGGCGGCCTCGAGCTGCTCGAGCAGGTCGCTCCGCGATGGGGTCGGCACGGCCTCCGCCCGCTCTTCGGCCCGTGTGCGGGGCCGGAAGCCGCGGCGCGGCTCGCCGTTCGTGGGTTCGTCAGTCATGGGTCTCGTGCGGCTGGCTGCTGACCAGCTCGTTCATCAGGGTGGACAGGTAGCGAACGGTGGGGATCGCGCGGGGATATGGCATGCGGGTGGGACCAAGGACGCCGAGCAGGCCAAGGGCCCGATCGGGCGCGCCGTATGGCGCGAAGACGAGGCTCACCTCGTGCATCGCGTCGTTCGTGTTCTCGCGGCCGATGATCACGTGCACCCCGCCGCGGCGTGCCGCGAGCGGGAAGAGCTGCTCGAGGAAGTCGCTCCGCTGCAGCACCTCGAGGATCGAGCGCAGCTTTCCGCCGTGCGCGAACTCGGGCTGCTCGAGGACGTTGACGATCCCATCGGTGAAGACCTCGCCGATCGCGACGCCATCTGCCTGCTCGAGCAGCTCGGCGAGCATCTCGCCGACGTGGGCCGCGAGGGGCGGCATCTTTGCGAGCCGGCGTCGGGCGGCGGGTGCAGCCAGGCCCGGAAGCTCTGCGTTGAGGACCATCGCCGCGGTGTCGAGCTCCGCCTGGCCGACCGGGCCATCCGGACTGAGCCTATCGAGCGCATCCCGCCCGAGCCGGCGCTGGACGACCTTGCCATCGGCCAGGACGAGTACCGCGAGGCGCGAGCCGTCGCCGAGCTGGACGAGCTGGACGTGGCCGAACCGGCCGCGCCGGGCGCGCGCCGGCGTGACGACGGCGGCCGAGCGGGTCGTGGTGGCGAGGATCGAGGCGGCGAGGCGGAGCCACTCGTCGGTGGTCAGCTCGACCTGCGCGAACTGGTGGCGGATCGTGAGCTCATCGGTCCGATCGAGAGCCGACTCGCGCATGAGCGTCTCGACGTACGTGCGATAGCCGAGGTCGGATGGAACGCGGCCGGAGCTCGTGTGCGGATGCTGGAGGAGGCCCAGGCTCTCGAGCTCGGCCATCGTGCCGCGCACGGTCGCGGAGCTCACCGCCAGCTCGTAGCGCGTGACGATGCTCTTCGAGCCGACCGGGATGGCGGTCAGCACGTAGTCCTCGACGACGGCGCGCAGGACGGTGCGCTGCCGTTCGGTCAGGTTGATCTCGTTCGTGCGCTCGCCGCGCAGGGCCATGGTGCTCCTCGTGTGATTAGCACTCTACCGATGAGAGTGCCAACGTGCTGTGCGAGGATGGTAGCGAACCCCCCGGACCGATGTCAACGCGCCGCGGCCGGGGCCGGCGCGAAGCCGACGAGCACCTCGTTCGCGAGCAGGCGCCCATCGGCGGTCAGGCGCAGCGCGTCGCCGTCCACGTCGAGCAGGCCGCGGGCCGTGGCGACGTCCATGGCCTCGCGGAAGCGGTCGAGCGGGTCGGCGCCGAACTCGGCGGCGAAGGCGGCGCGCGACACCCCATCGACCCGCCGCAGGCCGAGCGCGATCGCCTCGAACGCCTGCGTCGGCCCGTCGAGCTCCTCCCCACCGGCGAGCGGCCGTTCCCCCGTCGCGACGCCGGCCATGTACGCGTCGATGTCACGCGTGTTCCAGCTGCGGCGAGTGGCGCCGTCGTACGAATGCGCACCGGCGCCGATCCCGGTGTACGCGCGGCGCGCCCAGTAGGCGCCGTTGTGGCGCGCCTCGTGCCCGGGCCGTGCCCACGAACTCAGCTCGTAGTGCCGGTAGCCGGCGGCGGCGAGCATGGTCTCGGCGAGCGCGTACTGCTCGGCGGCGAGCAGGTCGTCCTGCCGCGCCTCCAGGCGCCGCCGCCAGCGCAGCGCGCCGGGCCGTGGCGGCGCCGCCCACTCGTCGGGCGCAAGCGCGAGCTGGAGCGCGTAGAGGCTCACATGATCCGGCCCGAGGCCGATGCCCGCATCAAGCCCCTCTGCCCAGTCGGGCGCCGACTGGCCCGGGATGCCGTAGATGAGGTCGATGCTCACGCTCGCGAATCCCGCGGCGCGGGCGGCGGCGAACGCGTCGCGCGCCTCCGCCACGCTGTGCCCGCGCGCGAGCGTCACGAGCTCGTCGCCGCGCAGCGCCTGCACGCCAAGGCTGAGGCGCGTGACGCCGGCTGCGCGCAGGCCGGCCCAGTCGGGCCGCTCGCGAGCGCTGGGATTCGCCTCGAGCGTCACCTCCCCGAACGCACCGCCCACGTGCCATCGCTCACGCGCGGCATCGATCACGAGGGCCACCGCGTCCGGCGCCAGCAGCGAGGGCGTGCCGCCGCCGAAATACACCGTTCGCAGGTCGCCGGGAGCCGGCCGCAGATCCAGCTCGGCGAGGAGCGCATCCACGTAACGCGGGATCGCCGCGTGCCGGCCGCCGACGGTGACGAAGTCGCAGTAGGCGCAGACGAGCCGGCAGAACGGGACGTGGACGTAGAGGTGGTGCGACGGCCGGCGGTCGAGGTCCGCCACGAGCCCGGAGCGGCCGCTCAGATCGGTCGCTGGCGCAGCCGGCCTCCGGCGAAGGCGAAGAACGCCATGCTAACCGCGAAGTGGCCGACGATGGCCGGGATGACCGAGCCGGTGTGCAGCGTCGCGATCCCCGCGGCGTAGCCGAGGATCACCGAGCCGGCGAGGAAGTACCAGTCGCGCTCCTGCCAGAGGCGCCGGTGGGCGAGGCCGTAGAGCAGGGCCTGAATGACGAGCGCGAGGCCGGTCGGCACGTGGGCGAAGATGAGCATGCCGAACACGATCGAGCGGAACTGGATCTCCTCCGCGATCGCGTTCATGAGCGCGCCGGCGATCCGATCCGGCAGCAGCTGCGACGGGAGCGGCAGGACGCCACCGTAGCGCAGGTAGGCGAGCGCGGCCGCGTTCACGAGCGCCACGAGCACGAACAGCAGCATCACCGGCAGCACCTTGTCCGGTTCCCCGCCGGTCAGGAAGAGCTGGTGGCGGCCGTCGGTCAGGATGAACGCGATCCCGAAGGCGAAGACGAGGACGAGCGCGTAGTAGCTCGCCGGGCCGAGCCAGTTCGATCGGTAGCGGAAGTAGTCGCTGCGGATGATCCGATCCGAGTCGAAGCGCAGCAGTACGAGGAAGAGCGTCAGGCCGAGGGCGATCGCGAGGCGGAGGGATTCGAGGAAGTCCATGCGCCTACGACGCCGACTCGTTCATGCGCAGCACGGCGAGGAAGGCCTCCTGCGGGATCTCGACCGATCCGATCCGCTTCATCCGGGCCTTGCCCTCCTTCTGCTTCTCGAGGAGCTTGCGCTTGCGGGTGATGTCGCCGCCGTAGCACTTGGCGAGGACGTTCTTGCGCATTGCCCGAATCGTCTCGCGGGCGATGATATGCGAGCCGATGGCCGCCTGGACCGGCACTTCGAACATCTGGCGCGGGATCAGCTCCTTCAGCTTGTCGACCAGCGCCTTGCCGATGCGGAACGCGTTGGACCGATGGACGATGAGGGAGAGGGCGTCGACCGGCTCCCCGGCGACGAGGACGTCGAGCTTCACGAGATCGCCCGGCCGATAGCCGAGGTAGCTGTAGTCGAGGCTCGCGTACCCCGACGAGCGGCTCTTCAGCAGGTCGTAGAAATCGATGATCAGCTCGCCGAGCGGCATCTCGAAGTGGAGGTTCACGCGCCGCTCGTCGAGATACTCCATGTGGACGAACGTGCCGCGGCGGGTCGTGGCGAGCTCCATGATCGCGCCGATGTAGTCGGTGGGGGTGACGATCTGGGCGCTCACCCACGGCTCGCTGATCGCCTCGATGTCGCCCGCGCCCGGCATCGCCGCCGGATTGTCGACGACGCGTTCCTCCGCCTCGTGCATGACCCGCACCCGGTACTCGACGCTCGGGGCGCTCGCGATGAGGTCGAGGTCGAACTCCCGCTCGAGCCGCTGCTGGACGATCTCCATGTGGAGCAGGCCGAGGAAGCCGCAGCGGAAGCCGAAGCCGAGCGCGACGCTCGACTCCGGCTCGTAGACGAAGCCGGCGTCGTTGAGGTGGAGCCGGTCGAGCGCGTCCCGAAGGAGCGGGTAGTCGTCGCCACGAACCGGGTAGATGCCGGCGAAGACGAGCGGCAGCGGCTCCTTGTAGCCGGGCAGCGGCGCGGCGGTCGGTCGCGCGGCCGACGTGAGCGTGTCGCCGACGCGGACCTCGCGAATGCTCTTCAGGCCGGTCGCCACGTAGCCGACCTCGCCCGCCGTCAGGGTGCGGGTCGCGACCGGACCGGGGCGGAAGTAGCCGAGCTCCAGGATGTCGCTCTCGGCGGCGGTGGCCATGAACGAGATCCGCTCGTGGTCGTGGAGGGTTCCCATCGCGACCCGCACGTGGGCCACCACCCCCTTGTACGGGTCGTAGTGACTGTCGAAGACGAGCGCGCCCAGTGGCGCGCGCTGGTCGCCACGGGGCGCCGGCACGCGATGAACGATCGCCTCGAGGATCTCCGGGACGCCCGTGCCCTCCTTCGCCGAGGCGAGGAGCACCTCCTCGCGCGGGATGGCGAGCGCATCCTCGAGCTCGTCCATGACCATCTCCGGATCCGCGCCCGGCAGGTCGATCTTGTTGATGACCGGGATGATCACGAGCTGCTGCGCCAGCGCGAGATGGAGGTTGGCGAGCGTCTGCGCCTCGATCCCCTGGCTCGCGTCGACGACGAGGATGGCCCCCTCGCAGGCCTGGAGCGAGCGGCTCACCTCGTAGCTGAAGTCGACATGGCCCGGGGTGTCGATGAGGTTGAGCGCGTAGGTCTGCCCATCGGCCGCGTCGTAGTGGAGGCGTACCGCACGGGCCTTGATCGTGATCCCCTTCTCACGCTCGAGATCCATCGAATCGAGGACCTGCGAGGTCATCTGGCGCGGGTCGATCGTGTGCGTCGCCTCCAGCAGCCGGTCGGCGAGCGTCGACTTCCCGTGGTCGATGTGCGCGACGATGCTGAAGTTGCGGATGCGCTCCGGGGGAATCACGAGGCGGAAGTCTACCCGCCACCGATACGATCCGCCGTATGGAAGGCCTGTCGGTCTGGACCGATGCGCGCTGGCGCGAGCTTCGACGCGTGGATCGACGAGACGCTGACGCCGCGGGACGATTAGGCGCCGGGCGACGGCGATGGCGGGGGCGAAGACGGCGCGGGCGCGGCCGGTCGCGGCCCGACGCGGGTGACGCCGGTCACCGTCCTGTAGGAGCTGAAGAAGTGATCCTCGTGGATCACCGCCCCGGTGGCACTTCGAACCCAGCGCGTGACGCTGACATCGAAGCCGTTGTGCGGGTACTCGGCCCGCACCGCCATTCCCGGCCGCAGGCTCGAGTCAACCTCCGTCACGTCGCTCGCCGTGCGTGGGTTCGTCACATACGGCTGGCTGAACGTCACAAAGCGCCCGGTTGGCGTGCCCCAGACGTCGAAGCGGACGAAGCCGTAGCCGGTGTACGAGCGGATGAGAAGCGGATCCGGCGTGTCGTTCTGGAACGTCATGTCGATGGCGTACGTATCGGTCCGGAAGACGGTGGCGTCGAGGCCCATCGGGTAGCGGTTGATGTAGTAGTAGTGGTTCGTGCGCTCGCCCATGTTCAGGCCGGCCCGAAGGGCGGCGTTGAACATCGTGGTCGAGGTCGAGCAGATCCCGCCCGCCAGGGCGCCATTCTTCACGCTGCGGCCGCCGATGATGGCGCCGCCGTCGCCGTAGCCGCGGGCCTTCGACACCTCGCCGATGCTGTTCCAGAACGAGAACCATTCGCCGGGAGCCAGGGTGCGACCATCGATGTCGTTGGCGGGGATCGTGATGTTCGCGCCCCAGAAGTTCCCCTCGCCGGGCACGAAGGACGTCGTCCACGTCCCGATGCGCTGCATGCGCGGCAGCGCCGCCTGCGCGGCGGCGGTGGTGAGGGCCGGCTGCGTGACCGAGGTCGCGAGGACCACCGCCGGGACGGTCGCCCCACTGGCGCGGCGCTGGAGCGCGAGGCGCAGCGCCTGGCCCGATCCACGCGCGTCGAGGGCTCGCCCGGTCACCGCGGCGACCACCGCCGTTGGCCCGCCGCCGGCGAACGCGAACGTCGCACGGCGCGGCGCGCGGACGACCTTCTTCGCGACCGTCACCAGCAACGATTGCATGGCCGCGTCATCGACCTCGGCGGTGTAGGTGTCGTCCCGACCACCGAAGGTGATGACCGTCGCCAGCTGCGCGGCGCTCAGGCTGAGCGGCTTCTCGCCGGCATCGAGGGTGAGCGACAGTGGCGTGCCGGCCATGGCGGTTGCCATCTCGGCCGCCGCGCGTGCCTGGTCGGTCGTGACGGCCGGCGGGCGCGGCACCGTCGTGAGCTCGATCGTCGCGTCACCCGGCTCGGTGCTCGCCGCCCGCCGCGCGAGCGCGTCGCGGACGAGCCGCGGGTCGAGGCTCGTGCCGGGAACCGCGGGAGTGACGCGGAACGTGCCGTCGACGAGCGTCACCGTGGCATCCACCGGGGTGGTGCTGAAGCGGAGCGCGGTGGCGACCGCCACCCGGCCGAGCTCCGCGGGGTCCGAGGCGTGCACGAGGACCGGGAGCCTCGTCGCCGCGACGAGGGACCGAATGCGGGCGTGACTCGACACGAAGGGGTTGCCCTCGTGGCCAAATGCCAGCGCCGCGTCGGCCATCGCCTCGGTCTCGTAGCCGCGACCGATGGCGCCGAACGGCACCGCGGCCGGCGTGCCATCGATGAGGAGCGTGGCGGTGCCGGTGGTGAGGGACGGCAGCGTCGCATCGAGGCGCGCGATCGCCGCCGAACGGTCCAGGCCGCCGAGCTCGACCCCGCCGATCGAGACGCCGGAGAGCACGCGGCCGCTGGTCGTGGCGGCCAGGACGATCGAGGCACTGACGAGCACGACCAGGCCCACGCCGAGCGTTACGAGAAAGCCGAGCAGCGCACCGCGCGGGCCGGATGGGCCGCGCAGGATGGCCGCGCGTGGGGATCTCAGGGTCGTGGTGGTCATGGCACTCAGTGTGGCGTCCGCGTCTCGAATCGAATGGGCGGCGAGATGGGCGGAGCTCCCTCCCTGAATCGAAGACGCCGAGCGGCGACGCGCCGTTGCATCACGCCCCGGTTTCTAGCGCGGCGCGCATGGCCGGAGTATGGCAAAACGCGGCCGGGCGTGTCGAGATGACCTCGGTGGTCACCCCGGACGGCCGATGGTATACTCCCGCCCCGTCGCGCCCGCCCGAACGGGCGCGCATGCCCGTGCCTCGTTGCGAGGTACGCCGATCCCGATCCCGAGGAGTCCGAGTGGCACGAACATCCCGTACCTGGAAGGGCGCACGCACGCCGCAGGCCCTGAAGCGCGTCCGCCAGGAGCTCCGCCGCCGGGCCGTCAACCGCCGCGCGCGCAGTGAGGCGAAGACGCTGGTCCAGCGCGCGACGAGCATCGCCCTGGGTCGCGCCGAGGGTGATGGCCCCGTCGCCGTGACCGATGCGCTGAGCGCGCTCGACAAGGCCGCCAGCAAGGGCATCATCCACCCGAACAACGCCGCGCGCCGCAAGGCTCGCCTGATGACGAAGGTGAACGCGGCGCACCTGCTGGACGGCGCTGCCTCCGAGCCGGCCGCGGCCCCGAAGCGCAAGACGACGGCGAGCAAGACCGCGCAGCGCAAGAAGGTGCAGGCCGCGAAGGCCTCGAAGGCCGCCGCCGCGAAGGCGACGGACCGGCCGCGCACCGCGGCCGGCAAGGCCAAGGTCGCGGTCACGCGCGCCCAGCGCGAGTCGGCCGCCGCGCGCCGCCGCAGGCAGAGCGACGCCGGCGAGCCCGAGGCAGGCTGATCAGACGGTGGCCCTCCACCACGGACGGGTCGCATCGGTCAACACGTCGCCGGGCGGCGTGCCGAAGCTGCCGGTGCACGAGGCCTGGATCGGCCGGCTCGGCCTCAGCGGTGATGGGCACACCGAGCCGGTCCCGTCGCACGGTGGCCCGGACAAGGCGGTGAGCCTCTACGCGGTGGAGTCGATCGCGCGCGTGGCGGCCGACGGCCACACCGCGTTCCCGGGCGCGTTCGGCGAGAACCTCACGCTCGAGGGCGTCGAGATGGGTGCGCTCGATGCCGGCGACCGTCTGCGGGTCGGCGATCAGGCGGTCATCGAGATCGTGGAGCACGCGCAGCCGTGCCAGACGATCGCCCACTGGTTCGTCGAGCGGCGGATCGCGCGGATCAGCGGCAAGGTCCGTCCGGAGGATGTGCGCTGGTACGCCCGCGTCATCGTCGAGGGCCCCGTCCGCGCCGGCGACGCCGTCCGCAGCGAGGTCTAGCCGCGGCGGCGCAGCCGCCAGACATGCTCCAGCGGCCAGCGACGGGCCCATGGGAGCGCCGCAGCCGAGCGGTAGCTGCTCGTCGCGTCGGCCGCCGGCCGGAGCTCGACGAGGTCCTCGACCGCCAGCCCGGAGCGAGTGAACAGCCTGATCCAGTCGCCGTAGGTGAGCTGGAACTCCACGTGCGCGGACTCCCCCACGTCGACGCGGCGCATGCCGAAGTAGGCGTTCGTCAGGCGGTCGATTGGCTCCTCGCTGGACGTCGGCCAGCAGACCTCGGCGAACGGGGTGTACATGCTGAAGGCGAGCAGCCCGCCGGGACGCAGGACGCGTGCCGCCTCGGGGAGCGCGAGGTCGGGATCGGTGAATCCAATGGCGCCGTGATCGCAGAAGGCCACGTCGAAGCTCGCGTCCGGGAGCGGGACGGCCTCCGCGCTGGCGTGGAGCAGCGTGACCTCCACCCCTGCCGTCTCGACGGCGCGCTGCGCGTGCTCGAGCTGTCGCTCCGACAGGTCGAGTGCGGTTGCTCGGGCACCCCGTTGCGCGAGCGCGATCGACCATTGCGCGGCGCCACAGCCGAGCTCCAGCACGTCGCGGCCGTTCACGTCGCCCAGGATGCGCAGCGCGGTCTCGGGGATCTGCCAGACGCCCCACGCTGCACCATGGATCGCCAGCTGGGGGCCCTGCTCTGCCTGGTAGCGATCCGCGAGCTCGTTCCAGAAGGCACGGTTGCGCGCGGCGTGCCGCGACAGCTTCACCGCGCGTCGTTCGTGTGCCGCGCGGGCGACCAGAAGACGAGCACCTCGAGGTCCTCGGCGATGTCCACGAACCGATGGTCGACGCCCGCGGCGACATACGCGACCGAGCCCGCGCGCACGGCCTCACGGGCATCGTCCACCACGAGCGTCGCCCGCCCCGCGACGACGTGGTAGACCTCGTCCTCTGCGTGCGGCGTCTGGTCGTCGACGCAGCCCGCGGGCCAGCGGGCGACGGTGATGCTCAGCGACCCGGTTGGCGAGCGGAGGACCTCGGCGAAGTCGTGGATGCCCGGCGCCAGGCGCGCGAGGGCATCGGACAGGTCGACGAACCCGTCACCCATCGGCGCGGCGATTCGCGACGAACGCGCGGCGGCCGGCGTAGATGGCCGACGCGTCCAGCTCCTCCTCGATTCGCAGCAGGCGGTTGTACTTCGCGTTCCGCTCCGAGCGGCTCATCGAGCCGGTCTTGATCTGGCCCGTGTTCAGCGCGACGACGAGGTCGGCGATCGTCGTGTCCTCCGTCTCGCCGGACCGATGGCTGATCACCGCCGTCCAACCGGCGCGGTGCGCCATCTCGACCGCCTCGATCGTCTCGGTCAGCGTGCCGATCTGGTTGAGCTTGACGAGGATGCTGTTCGCGCTGCGTTCGTCAATGGCCCGTGCGAGGCGGGCGGTATTGGTGACGAGCAGGTCGTCACCGACGATCTGCACCATCCCGCCGAGGCGCTCGGTCAGCGCGGCCCAGCCCGCCCAGTCGTCCTCGGCGAGGCCATCCTCAAGGCTGACGATCGGGTAGCGGTCGATCCAATCGGACCAGAAGCCGATCATCTCGTCGGACGAAAGCGTCCGGCCCTCGCGCGCCAGCGTGTACGTCCCGTCGCCGTAGAGCTCGGTCGTCGCCGGGTCGAGCGCGATCGCGACCTGCTCGCCCGGCGTGTAGCCGGCCCGCTCGACCGCCTCGAGCACCGCGGCCAGGGCCGCCTCGTTGCTCTCGAGGCTCGGTGCGTAGCCGCCCTCGTCCCCGACGGTCGTCGGAAAGCCGCGCTCGTGGAGGAGCGCGCCGAGCGCATGGAACGTCTCCGCCGCCCAGCGGACGCCCTCGCGGAACGTTGGCGCCCCGAGCGGGGCGATCATGAACTCCTGGAAATCGGTCGAGTCGATCGCGTGCTTGCCGCCGTTCAGGATGTTCACGAGTGGCACCGGCAGGGTTCGCGCACCCGCACCACCGAGGTACCGATAGAGCGGCAGGTCGACCGTCTCGGCCGCCGCATAGGCGACGGCGAGGCTCACGCCGAGGAGCGCGTTGGCGCCGAGCTTCGACTTGTTGGCGGTGCCGTCGAGCTCGACCAGCAGCCGATCGATGCCGACCTGGTCGAGCGCATCCGCGCCGATGAGCTGCGGCCGGATGGTCTCGTTCACGTTGCGCACCGCGCCGAGCACGCCCTTGCCGCCGTAGCGGCCGCCGTCGCCATCGCGCAGCTCCACCGCCTCGTGGCCGCCCGTCGACGCCCCGGACGGGACGAGCGCCGTGCCCATCACCCCGCCCTCGCAGAACACGTCGACCTCGACGGTGGGGTTGCCCCGCGAGTCCAGCACCTCCCGCGCGATGAGATCCTCGATGTGACCGCTCACGCTGGCTCCTTCTCCGGCAGCGGCGCGTTCGCGTCGAGGAGCGCCTCGACGCCGGGCAGCCGCTTGCCCTCGACGAACTCGAGCGACGCTCCCCCGCCGGTCGAGACGTGCGTCATCCGATCGGCCAGGCCGAGCTTCTCGACCGCGGCGACGGAATCGCCACCCCCGACGATGGTGATCGCGCCCTGCTTCGTGCGGTCGGCGATGCAGCGCGCCATCGCGTTCGTGCCCTCCGCGAAGGCCGGGATCTCGAACACGCCCATCGGGCCGTTCCAGAAGATCGTCTTCGCCTTCGCCAGGTGCTCGGTGTAGGCCGCGACCGTCTGCGGACCGATATCGACAACCATCCAGTCCTTCGGCACGTCGCCGATGGCGACGACCCGCCGCTGAGCGCGATGGTGGATCTGCGGCGCGACGACGGCATCGGTGGGTAGCATGAAGCGGACGCGCTTACGCCGCGCCTCCGACCTGATCCGCTCCGCGTTCGCCAGCTGCTCGTCCTCGACGAGGCTCTTGCCGAGCTGGGTGCCGCGCGCGGCGAGGAACGTGTTCGCCATCCCGCCACCCACGAGCACGGCCTGGCAGCGGGCGAGGAGCGCCTCGAGCACCTCGAGCTTGCCGCTCACCTTGGCGCCGCCGATCACGGTGTGGAACGGCTTCGGCGGCTTCGTCAGCAGCTTGCCGAGCGCATCCACCTCGCGCTCGAGGAGGAGGCCGGCGACCGCCGGCAGATAGTGGGTGATGCCCTCAGTGCTGGCGTGCGCGCGATGCGCACTGCCGAACGCGTCATCGACGTAGAGGTCGGCGAACGAGGCGAGCGAGGCCGCGAACGCGGGGTCGTTCTCCTCCTCCGCGGCGTGGAAGCGGAGGTTCTCGAGCATGAGCAGGTCGCCGGGGCGCAGCTTGTCGACCGCGACCTGGACGCCGGGCCCGAGCGCGTCGCCGGTCATCCGCACCGGGCGGCCGAGGAGCTGGCTCAGCCGATCCGCGACCGGCTTGAGGCGCAGCGCATCGGTCACCTTGCCCTTCGGGCGCCCGAGGTGGCTGGCGAGGATGACCGAGGCACCACGCTCGAGGAGGTAGACGATCGTCGGCAGGCTGGCGCGGATCCGCGTGTCGTCGGTGATCCGGCCGTCGTCGAGCGGGACGTTGAGGTCCGCCCGCAGGAAGACCCGCTTGCCCGCGACGTCGACGTCGCGGATCGTCTTCTTGTCCATCGTCCTCGTCGTCACAGGCCCTTGCCGGCCATGAAGGCGGCGAGGTCCGCGACCCGGCAGCTGTAGCCCCACTCGTTGTCGTACCAGGCGATCACCTTGAGCAGCCGGTCACCCGTGACCATCGTGCTCAGGCCGTCGACGATGCTGGAGCGCTCGTCGCCCTTGAAGTCCATCGACACCAGCGGCTCGTCCGTGACGCCGAGGAGTCCTCGCATCGGTCCGTCGGCGGCCGAGCGAAGCGCCTCGTTCGCGCTCTCCGCTGAGACCGGTCGCTCGGTGATGGCCACGAAATCGATCACGCTCACCGTCGGGGTGGGCACGCGCAGCGAGAATCCGTCGAATTTGCCGGCCAGCTCGGGAATCACGAGGGCCAGCGCCTTCGCCGCCCCGGTCGTGGTCGGGATGATGTTCTGGCCGGCGCTCCGCGCCCGCCGCAGATCCTTGTGGAACACGTCGAGCACGTTCTGGTCGTTCGTGTAGCTGTGGACCGTGGTCATGAGCCCGAGCTCGATCCCGAACGTGTCGAAGATCACCTTCGCCGGCAGCGCGAGGCCGTTCGTCGTGCAGCTGGCGTTGCTGACGATGTGATGAGCGCCCGGGTCATACCGATCCTCGTTCACGCCGAGGACGAGGGTGATGTCCTCGTTCTTCGCCGGCGCGCTGATGATCACCTTCTTCGCGCCCGCGTCCCGATGCGCCTGCGCCTTCGTGGCATCGGTGAAGATGCCGGTCGACTCGATCACGAGATCGACCCCTAGCTCACCCCACGGCAGGTCGGCGGGATCGCGCTCGCTGAAGGCGCGCACCTCGTGCCCGTCGATGGTGATCGTCCCCTCCGAGGAGCTCACGTCGCCTGGGTAGCGGCCGTAGGTCGAGTCGTAGCGGAACAGGTGGGCGTTCGTCTTCGTGTCCGCCAGGTCGTTGACGGCCACCACCTCGAGCTCGTCGGGGTGCCGCTCGAGCATCGCCTTCAGGGTCTGGCGGCCGATGCGGCCGAAGCCGTTGATCCCGATGCGCGTGGTCACGGGGTCGTACTCCTCTCAGATGGGGCGCCGGCCGCCGATTGGGCAGCGACCGGCGTGCCCCGCCGGTAGGCAGGGTCGTTGAGACGCTCGTGGACGATCGGCAGCGCGCCGATGAGGGAGACGTCGTCGGAATGAGCCGCGGGCTCGATCCGCACGCGACGTGCCGGGATCGCGAAGGCGCGGCGGCCGATCGCGTCGCGGATCCGGTCGAAGACCTCGGGCCGATGCGCGGCGACGCTGCCGCCGAGCACGATCACCTCGGGATTCAGCAGGTTGACGAGACCCGCGCAGAGGGCGCCGAGCGCCTCCCAGGCGTGGTCGAGGATGGCCCGGCAGTCGGCATCGCCGTCGTCCGCCGCCCGCCCCACGGCGGCGGCGTCGGGCTCCACCCCGCCCGCCACCAGGCGTGCCAACCCGGGTGCCCGACCGGCGGCGAGTGCCTCCCGCGCGGCGCGGGCGATGCCGGCGCCGGCGGCGATCGCCTCGACATGGCCCGGCTGGCCATCGCCGCACAGCGGGCCGTCCAGCTCGACCGTGACGTGGCCGACCTCGCCGGCGGTGCCGTCCGCGCCATGGAACGGCAGCCCGTTCAGGATGATGCCGCCACCGATGCCGGTGGACAGCGTGATGTAGATCGCGTCACGGGTCCCGCGCGCCGCGCCATAGCGCCACTCGGCCTGGACCGCGACGTTCGTGTCCCGCTCCAGGAACGTCGGCATCCCGAGCGCACGCTCCACCCGCTCGGCGAGCGGGACATCGTGCCAGCCGCGCAGGTTCGGTGGCGCTACGACGACGCCGCGCCACGGGTCGAGCGGCCCCGGCGACGAGATGCAGGCCCCGATCGGGGGTGGGAGGCCGGCGTCGCGGGCGGCGTCGCGAACCCGCCCGGCGAGCTCACAGATCGCTCCCACCACGACATCGACGCCCCGTTCGTCGTCGGTCGGCACTGCGGCGCGATGCAGGACGGCGAGGTCGGGGGTGACATACGCGGCGCGGATCTGGGTCCCGCCAAGGTCGATCGCCAGGATCGACGACTCGGCTGCCTCCACCACGCTCCAATTCTACCGTCCGGTGCCGAGCTCCGCCGTCCTCAGGAGCCCGCCCGAGACGCAGAACGGCCGCCCGACGGCGTCGAGGCGACGCTGCCGGGCGGCCGGTTGCGGTGCGAAACGGCTCGGCTAGCCGCCGATCTTGAACATCTTGGTGCCGCACACCGGGCACTTGCCCTCGGTGGCGGGCTTGCCGTTCTTCATCGTGATCTTCTGCTCGTTGTTCATCTCGCGCTTTGCCTTGCACTTGACGCAATAGGCCGTGGTCGCCATCGGTCTGTCTGCCTCCTTAGGTCCGGTGATGTGATTGCACCACCGGTTCGGTTACGAGCCCCCGCTCCGCGCGCCGATCAGCGACGACCAGCTCGCGTGGGGATCGCCACCTTCGCGGTGGTCGATCTCCCAGAGCAGGTGGATGCCGGCCAACCCGGCCTCGATACAACGTGCCTCCGCGGCCTCCTTCTCCGCTCCCTCCAGGAAGGTGCCGTCGACGCGTTGAGCGTAGGCGGCACAGATGGTGCCCGACCGGAGTCCGGCCAACCCTGCCAGCACGAAGAGTGCCGAGGACTCCATCTCGAGGTTCGCAACGCCCGAGCGCCGCAGCTCCTCTGCGAGCTCAGGATAGCGAACCGGGAGCGTGCGCATGGCACGTCCCTGCGGAGCGTAGAAGCCGCTGGCGGTCGCGGTCAGCCCGACGTGGTAGCGAACGCCAAGGTCGCGACATGCGGCCTCGAGCGCCCACACGACGTCGCGATGGGCGATTGCCGGAAAGCCGGGCATGACGTACCAGTCCGTCGTGTTCTCGAGGCGCACCGCCCCGGTCGACACGATGAGGTCGCCGATCCGGATCTCCGGTTGCAACGCGCCGGAGGAGCCGACGCGGATTAATGTGGGCCGATCGGTGATCTCCATCACCTCGGCCAGGACGATCTCGACGTTGTCCGTGCCCATGCCGGTGGACATGCAGCTGATCGGCATGCCGCGGTACGTGCCGGTGGCGCTCGTGATCTCGCGGTTGCTGCGCTGCAGCTCCACGCCGTCCCAGCGCGCCGAGACCCTTGCCACCCGCCCCGGGTCACCGACGAGGAGGACGTACTCGGCGAGGTCTCCACGCTCCAGCGCGATGTGGTACTGGCGGGTGCCAGTGCGCGGGGCGTCTGCCGTCGAGTGGTCCGTCACACGGTCCTCATGGCTGCGAAGGGTCGGCCGGCGGCCGGAACGGCGGGAGTATACGCGCCACGCTCAGCCTGAGCGTGGCGCGAACGTGCACGCCAAGCTTCATGGACCCTCGCGATCCGAACTGCCCACGACGCTCAGGCGGGTCAGCGGCAGCCCCTCGGCGTCATCGTCAGGCTCGGGCTCGGCCGCGTCGGACACCGGCTGGCCGCCCTCGGGGTTGCCGCTCGAGCCGCGCAGCCGCTCGCCGAGCCCGCCCCGCCACGCCAGCGCTGCGCCCGCCCCCATGCCGGCGAGACCGATGAGGACGAGGCCTGCTGGAGCCCGGGGGTTGGCGGGCCGCCGTGCGGCGGCGACGGGTGGCGGCGAGGCCAGGGGCGTGCCGTTTGCGCCGGCCCGCTCGGGGATCCGGCCACTGGCGACCGCGGCAACGCCGCCCAGGTCCGGCACCGTGCCCGGGCTGGCGGCCGACTCGCCTCCCGTGCCCACCGTGCCCACCGTGCCGGTCGCACGTGTGCCAGGCTCGGTCGCGTCCCGCGCCGAGGGCGGATCGCCCGCCCCGGCAGGAACGCGATTGCGACCAACGGCAGCGGCGACGATCGTCACGTCGCTCGCGGCTCGCGGCCAGAGGCGATAGCCGCGGAGCGGCTGGCTGCCGGTCGTCACCTGTCCGAGCACCCCGCGAACCTCCACCCACGCGCCGGCAACGAGCCTCGATGCTGAGATACCGGTCCGTGGGGCGATCACGACACGTAGTGGCCCAGTCCCATCGTCGATGTCGAACGCGAGGGTGCCCGAACTGGAGCGCGTGACCCGGCCGCTGATCGCGCCGCGAGCCACGACGAGACGCGCCTCCCGCGACTCGCCGGCATGCCCGGTCGCGGATCGTGCCGACGCGGGCTCGGCGGCATGTCCCAGCCACAGTGGCGCCACCGTGACTCGGAGGCTGGCCATCCCGGACTTCGTCGATCGCGTCCCGGTCAGCTCGACCATCTCGCCGCGGCGCAGGGCGCCGGCGTCGCCGCTCAGGCGCACGAGGATGCCAGCCGACGCATCCTGGACCACGGCTGAGCCGGTCTCGACCATGCCGGAGGGGAGCGTGACGACGCCGCGAACTCGGAGCTTGCTGCCCGTGGCCGCCGCGCGAGCCTTCGCGATCGTCACGAGTGGGGGCCCGGGCGAGGGCGATGCGCCGGGCGTCGCGGTCGGGACCGCGGTCGTGCTGCTCGTCGCGGTGGACGTGGGCGACGGTGACGGCGTCGGGGGCGGCGTGAGGGACACGACGTCGGCGGCATCGCGGGGCTGCACCCGGTAGCCGGCCGTGCCGTTGCCCGAGCTGTCACGCTGCCCGACGACGCCCACGAGGTGGAGCGACGTCCCCGAGGACCACATGGTGGTGTCGATGCCCGTGGCGTCCCCCACGAACACGCGGACCTCGCCGCTGCCGTCGTCGAGCTGGACCGCAATGCCGCCCGAGAGGCTCGTCTGGCCGCCGACGATCGTGCCCGCCACCTCGACCAGCACCGCTTCGACTGATTCACCGATGCCGGCCGTGGCTGCTGGCCGTGGCGCAGGGTCCGAGGCCGTGCCGACAGCCTCGAGGCCAGCGGCGTCGGCGCGGACCGTGCGCTGCGCATATCGGTCGTCGACCGTGCCATGCACCACGAGCTCGACGCCGCGCGCGAACGTGCCACTCGCCATCAGGACCGCGACGCCGCCCGTCGCGTCGACGAGGTACCCACCGCCGTCGGCGAAGGCGCTGTCGGTGAGGGCGACGCCGCGGATCGTGACCGCGGCGCCATCGGACATGGCGCGGGCAGCCGCGATCGTCATCAGTGACGGGGTCGCGGTGGGCGTCGGGAAAGGAGGCGAGGGAGTTGCGGTCGGCGACGGCGTCACGCTCGGCGTCGACGTGGCGGTCGGCGATGGTGCGAGGGTGGGAGTGGGACCTTCGGTGAGCGTCGGGCTCGGCGTCTCCGCAGGCGACGCCGAGGCGGTTGGCGAGTCGGAGGGCGACGGCGTCGGGCTGCTCGTCGGCGGCGCGGAGGTGATCGGTGCGGCCACGGAGTTCTGCGGTGCTGGCACCGAACGCAGCGCGAAGTCCGCGGCGTTGTCGTCGGTGTCCTGGGCCGAGCCGCGGTCGCCGCCGGGAAGGCGCTCGAGGCTCGAGCCGGCGGCAGGAGCCGGAGCCGGATGCGACTCGAGCCATGCGGTCGCAGTGCCCCAGCCGACCGCATCCACGGCCGTGGATGCGCCCTGGATGCGCAGTGCCCACGCGCCGCCCGTCGACGCGACGCCAACGCTGTACGTCGCGTCGCCGATGCCGGCATACGCTCCCACATCGTTGACGACAAGGACGTGGGCTCCGGGCGGGATGCTCGCCGCACCGAGCGGCCAGGAGGCCTTGCGCGTGACCGTCGTGCCGGTGGCCGTCACGTAGACGAGCTCGAGCCCCTCGAGCGGCATCGCTACCGGGGTCGGGTTGTAGAGCTCGACGAACTCGTCCGAGGCGCTGGCGCCGCCGGTCTGGAGCTCGGAGATGACGAGGTGGCCGCCAGCCTCCGCGATGCCCTCGGCGGTGACGCCGGCGGGGAATGCCGCGAGGGCGGGCAGCACCGCCGCGGCGAGGATGAGGAGAGCGGCCATGACGGCCACGGTGGCGCCTTGGGCACGATGCAGCACGCGGGATCCTCCAGCCGGAGGCGGCAGGCGCTGGCATCGTGGCGGCGCGCGATTATCTGCCGATTACCGACCGGTTACCGAACGCGGAGGGGCGCCCCGCACGTCGGTCGCGTACAATCGGCCGCCCATGCCAAGCCGCTCCCGATCGACCCTGGCCTCTCGCGCCGAAGCTCGCCGGCGTGCTCGTCTCGCCGCCGCCGGCTACGAGGTCGACGCGCAGACGCCCGAGACGCCGCCGTCGCCTGTCAGCCGTCCGACCGGGCTCGTGCAGCGCATGTTCCCGATGCCGCCGCCGCTGCCCGGCTATCCCGATCCCCTTGCGGGCCTGACCTACGCCGGTCCCTTCGGCTCGGTGATTCGCAGCCTCTACCTGCTGGGGCGGCGGCCGATCGTGTGGCTGGCGTTCGGCGTGACCTGGGCGGCGTGCTATGTCGGGACCACCCTGCTCGGCAACTCCATCGTCGGCATCGTCGCCTCGCTGGGCACATTCGGCTCGCTCGTTGCCGCGGGCTGGTTCGGCTGGCCACGACCATGGGCCTACGGCGCGGCGGCGGCCGCCTTGGGATATGTGATCTTCAGCCTCGTCCTCGCCGTCCTCGCCCTGAGCGGCCAACCGCTCACCACGACGCCCATCGACCCGCCCCAGGCCGCCGTGTCGCTGTTCTTCAGCGGCCTGTTCATGACGATCATCGGTGCGCTGGCCGGCTTCTACGGCGGCTACCTGCGCCGTCGCCTGGCATCGCAGTCCGGGCGGCGTCCGTCGAGCGCGCGCCGCCGCTGACCGCACGGCGGTGGCACGCCGCTTGCTCTGATGGGCCGGCGTAGACGAGCATCCGTCAGGTTGCTCGACTGGAACCGGCGGGTCACCAAGGGAAGCTCGGGCCCGCGGTGGCGTCTCACGCCGGCTTCGGTCATCGCCCGATCGCTCGTCTCTGGGAGTCGTCGACGGTTTCAGGACCCTCCGTACTGGACCGTCGGCGACTCCCCTTTTCGTGTCCGGCGCGCCAGCCAGGCCAAACGTGCGCCGCCACCGCCTCGTCCGCGGCCCGCCGCGCGTCCGCGTAGCGCGGCGCCAACCCGAGCACCTCCCCGGTCGAGCGCATCTCCGGGCCGAGCGTGGCATCCACCCCAGGCAGCCGCCACAACGACCCGACCGGCGCCTTGACGGCGACCATCGGTCCGTCCTGCGCCAGGCCGGCGGTCAGGCCCGCCTCGGCGAGCGTGCCGCCGAGCGCACAGCGCACCGCGGCCGCCACGACGTCCCGCCCGATCGCCTTCGCCACGATCGGGACCGTCCGGCTCGCCCGCGGGTTCGCCTCGATGACCACGATCCGGTCGCCGGCGGCGATCATCTGCACGTTGAGCACGCCACGCACGCCGAGGGCTGTGGCGATCCGCCCGGCGGCCGCCGCGGCCGCTTCCTGGACGCCGCGCGGCACCGTCTGCGGCGGGAGCACGGCGAGGCTGTCCCCGGAGTGGATCCCCGGCGGGTCGAGCTGCTCGAGGATGCCGGGCACCGACCATTCGCGGCCGTCGCTGATGACGTCGACGTCGAGCTCCACGCCGGCCACGAGCTCGTCGACCCGGATCGGCCAGCCGACGTCGGTCGCAAGGTACCGATCCACGTCGTCGCCGTCACGCAGCACGGCGATGCCCCGCCCACCGATGACCCACGACGGCCGCACGATGGCGGGCAGCCCGAGCCGTCGTGCAGCGGCGCGCAGCTCGCGATCGTCGGAGGCGAGGAAGCCACGCGGCCCCGCCACGCCGAGCTCGTCCAGCAGGGCGGCGAAGCGCTCACGGTCCTCGGTGATCTCGATCGCATCCGCGGAGAGGCCGGCCACCGGCACGCCGGCGTAGGCCAGGTCGCGTGCCAGGTCGATCGCGGTCTGCCCGCCGAAGGTGAGCAGCACGATCGGCGGTTCGCCCGTCAGCGCCCGCTCATGGTCGATGACGTCGAGCACGCTCTCGGTGTCGAGCGGCTCGAAATAGAGACGCGAGCAGGCGTCGTAGTCGGTCGACACCGTCTCGGGGTTGTTGTTGATGACGACAGCGTCGAAGCCGAGCTCGCGGATCGCCCACGCCGCCCGGACCGAGCAGTAGTCGAACTCGATCCCCTGCCCGATGCGGATCGGTCCGGATCCGACGACGATCACGCTGCGCCGTTCGGATGGCGGCGGCACCTCCGGCAGCGCGTACGAGCTGTAGAAGTACGGCGTCTCGGCCGGAAACTCGCCGGCGCAGGTGTCGACGCGGCGGTAGCTCGGCAGGATGCCGGCGCGCACCCGCGCACGCCGGATCGCGGCCGGCGGCACGCCGCCCAGGGACGCGATCTCCGCGTCGCCGAAGCCGGCGCGCTTCGCGTCGAGCAGCGGCGTGCCCTCGAGGCGGCGCTCGGCATCGACGAGCTCGGCGAGACGCTCGGTGAACCACGGCGCGATCCCGGTGGCCGCGGCGATGCCGGCGGCATTGGTCCAGCCGTGGCGGAGGAGCGCGACCATCCGCCACAGGCGAGTGTCGGTGGGGCTCAGGAAGGCAATGACATCCGCGGGCGCCGCCTCGTCGAGTCCCCAGGCCGCATCCTCCCAGAGCCAGCCGCGGCCGCGCGGCTCGAGCGAGCGGAGCGCCTTGAGGAGCGCCGGGCCGAACTCGCGGTCGATCGCCATCGCCTCGCCGGTGGCCTTCATCTGCACCCCGAGCGAGCGGTCGGCGGTCGGGAACTTGTCGAACGGCCAGCGCGGCAGCTTGACGACAACGTAGTCGACGGCCGGCTCGAAGGCCGCGCTGTTGCCGCCGGTGGCCGGGTTCGGCAGCTCGTGAAGCCGCTTCCCGAGACCGATGAGCGCCGCGATCCGCGCGATCGGGTAGCCGGTCGCCTTGCTCGCCAGCGCCGACGAGCGGCTGACGCGCGGATTCACCTCGATGACCCGGTAGTCGGCGAAATCGGGTGCCACGGCGAGCTGGACGTTGCAGCCACCCTCGAGCTTCAGGGCACGCACGATCTTCAGGGCGCAGCGCCGCAGTCGCTGGACCACCGGGTCGGGCAAGGTCTGGATCGGCGCCACCACGATGCTGTCGCCGGTGTGCACCCCCATCGGGTCGAGGTTCTCCATTCCGCAGATGGCGATCGTGGTGTCGTTGGCGTCGCGCAGCACCTCGAATTCGATCTCGTACCAGCCCAGGAGCGAGCGCTCCACCAGCACCTGGCCGATGGGGCTCGCCGCGATGCCGTGGGCGATCCGCTGGCGCGCTTCGGCCGGCGTGTGGGCGAAGCCGCCGCCGCCGCCGCCCAGGGTGAACGCCGGGCGCACCACGATCGGCGCGCCGAGCGCCTCGACGTAACGCACCCCGTCCTCGT
>JBBQMC010000017.1:0-22229 GCA_038328565.1 Candidatus Limnocylindria bacterium | reverse complement strand
GCAGCGAGGCAGGGCTGGCGGCGATCGGTGGGTGGCACAAGATGCAGGACACGTACGCCCTGCTCGGCACCGTGCCGGTGGCATTCTGCAACCGGGTCGGCAACGAGGAGGGCCTGACCTTCTGGGGCGGATCGCGGCTCGTCGGCGCCGATGGCTCGACCATCGTCGAGCCGCCCCTGTGGGAGGAGACGCTCGTCGTCGGCACGGTTGACACCAACGACGTGCGAATGCAGCGCTACCAGGTCCCACTGCTCGCCGACGAGCGGCTCGAGCTCGTGCGGCGCGAGCTCGACCGGATCATCGCCACGCGTGCCGACCTCCCGCCACCGGACGAGCCGCCGGCGTGAGCGACGAGGCGGTCCTGCCACGGATCGACGCCACGCAGACGATCGAGGTCATCGTCCGCTTCATCCGTGCCCAGCTCGAGCAGACCGGCTTCGAGCGGCTCGTCATCGGGCTCTCGGGCGGCGTCGACTCGGCGACCGTGGCCTTCCTCTGCGCGCGGGCGGTGGCGCCGGACCGGCTGCTGGCGGTCCGCATGCCATACCGCTCCTCGTCCGACGCGTCGGAGACCGATGCGCTACGCGTCGTCACGGCGCTCGGCTGCGGCACCGAGCGGGTCGACGTCACGCCGATGGTCGACCCGATGCTGGCGCTGATCGATGACCCGGAGCAGCACCCGGCTCCCGACACCCTGAACGTGCGGCGCGGCAACGTCATGGCCCGGCAGCGGATGACCGTCCTCTACGACCGCTCGGCCGCATTCGACGCCCTCGTGGCGGGCACGAGCAACAAGACCGAGGCGCTGCTCGGCTACGGGACGCTGTGGGGCGACATGGCAGCCGCCTTCCAGCCGATCGGTGACCTCTACAAGTCGCAGCTGCGCGAGGTGGCGACGGCGCTCGGGGTGCCGGCGGAGATCGTCGCCAAGCCGCCATCGGCCGACCTGTGGCCGGGCCAGACCGACGAGGGCGAGCTCGGCCGCTCCTACGCCGACCTGGATACCGCGCTCTACGCCCTCGTCGACCGCCGCTGGACGGTGGAGCGCTGCGTCGCCGCCGGCATGACGCCGCAGCTCGTGGCGTGGGTCGCGCGACGGGTGGCGGTCATGGAGTACAAGCGCCAGGTCCCGCCGGTGGCGAAGATCAGCCTCCGTACGCCCGGGATCGATCACCTCTACCCGCGTCGACGGCCGGGCTCGAGCCGCGGCGCCTGACGCCGGTCGCGCATCGGTAAGCGGGCGCTAACGGACCGATAACCTGGCCTCGCTACCGTTCTCGCGAACACGCCGCCGAGCTCGCCCGGTTCGAGGCGTCGTCACGAGGAGGTCGAGTACCGACCATGAACAGGGTGATGCTCGTGGGTCGCCTGACCCGCGACCCGGAGCTGCGGTCGCTGCCGTCGGGCAAGCCGGTCGCCAACTTCACGATCGCCACGAACGAGTTCCGCGGCGGCGGGGCAGGCGAGCGCACGGAGTACCACAACGTCGTCGCCTGGGACCGCCTTGCGGAGGTCTGCGGCCAGTTCCTGTCGAAGGGTCAGCTCGTCGACATCGAGGGCCGGCTCCAGACCCGCCAGTGGGACGATGAGGCGGGCGTTCGTCACTGGAAGACGGAGGTCGTCATCGCCTCGCTGGAGATGCTCTCCGGGCGCGGCAAGAAGGAGTACGCCAAGGAGGTGCAGTCGGCCGTCGGGGAGCCAGATGACCTGCCGGGTCCGGCGGCGAATGGCCACGCGGACGCCCCGCAGGAGGCGCTCATCGCGATGTGATCGCAGCGGCCCGGCGCGTACCCCCCTCCGCGTCGGGCCGCCCTCGCTCAGCCCCGAGCCCGCTCGTTGCGCGCGGCCGCTTCCGCGATCTCGACGATGCGCCGCGCGCGCGTCTCGGGGCGCTGCGCCAGCGCGAGCCAGGACAGCATCATCTTTCGCGCCGACGGCGGAAAGGCGGCGAAGTTGCCCTTCGCCGCCGGCACGGCGTCGAGGAGGCTGGCGAGGTCGGCGGGGACCTCAAGGCGCTCCGGCCCGTCGAGGATCTCCCATGACCCGTTCGCCTGGGCGCGCTCGATCGCGGCCAGCCCTGCGGGCTGCATGCGGCCCTGGGCGATCAGCCGCTCGACGCGGGCCTTGTTCGTCGCCGCCCATGGGCTCCGTACCTTGCGCGGCGCGAAGTAGAGCTTCGTTCGCTCGGCATCGACCGTTCCGGCGGTGCTGTCGACCCAGCCGACGCAGAGCGCCTCCTCGACCGCCGACTCGTAGCCGAGCGCCGTTTCTCCGGCGCGTGAGCGCCGGGTGACGAGCCACGCGCCGTCGGCGGTCGCGTGGTTGGCCGCCAGCCAGTCCCGCCACGTCGCGAGGTCATCGGCCTCGACGTGGGCCGCGTCGTCGAGCCGTGACACTGCCGCAGGCGAGAGTAAGCGCGCGACGGCCGGAAGTGGGCGCGGCTGCCGGCGGTGCTACTTCTTCTTCTTGTCGCCGGGCTTCGCGCCGCCCTTCGGCTTCTTGCCGCCGCCCTTGGAACCGGGTCCCTTGTCAGGCATGGTCGCCTCCTCGGTGGTGTGAGCCCCGACTATCCGCCAAATCGCCGTCTCCCGGCAAGGGATCTGCGCACCGCTGCCCACGGGATCGCGGCCCGCGTGCCGCTATACACTGGCGCCCCGCAGCCGCACCGAGGGCCGACGCCGCGCCATGGCCACCGACTACCCGTACAACGGCCGCATCTGCCGCTGGGAGGAGATCGCGGATGGCCTCGCGATCGTGGCGGTCGAGGCGCTTGACGAGCCGTTCGCGTTCGAGGCGGGCCAATATGCGACGCTCGGGCTGATGGGCGACGTCAAGCTCGTGCAGCGGCCGATGTCGATCAGCTCGTCCGCCGACGACACGAGCGAGTACGAGTTCTTCATCCGCCTGGTCCAGGGCGGCGGCTTCACGCCCCTCCTGTGGGAGCGGGCCGTCGGCGACGCGATCAACATCAAGGGGCCGAAGGGCAAGTTCCTGCTCCAGGACGACGGCCGGCGCTGCCTGTTCGTGGCCACCGGCACCGGGTTGGCGCCGTTCATGAGCATGATCGACACCCTCCGCGGCCGTGGCCAGCAGCGCGACATCTGGATGCTCCACGGCGTCAGCTACGAGCATGACCTCGCCTGGCGCGAGGAGCTCTCCGATCTCGCCGCGCACGCCGCCGACGGGGGCTTTCCGCTCCACTACGTGGCCACGATCTCGCGACCCGGTGTGGCGCAGACGTGGCAGGGTCTCACCGGACGCGCGGAGGCGGTGCTCGACGCCCACCTGGACGCGAACGGGCTGACCGCGGGCAACACGACGATCTACCTCTGCGGCAACCCCGACATGGTGAGCGCGGTCGAGGAGATCGCGGAGCGGCGCGGCTTCGCGCCGGAGCAGGTGCGCAAGGAGCTCTACTGGCCGAAGGGCCGGACCCACTGACCATGGCCGTGCCGCGCTCGTTCTACCTCACCACCGCGATCTTCTACCCGAGCCTCGCGCCGCCGCTCCACTCCCTGTACGAGGCGTTCGGGGCCGATGCGCTGGCTCGCTATCACCGCCTCCTCGGCGACGACACCCGGCTCCTGACCGGCATGGACGAGCACTCGGCGCAGGTCGAGCGGCTGGCCAGCGAGCTCGCCGCGGCGCCGAAGCCGCTGATCGACGGCTGGGCCGCGACCTGGCAGGCGACGTTCGACCGCTTCGGGATCAGCTTCGATCGGTTCATCCGCACCACCGACGAGGACCACGTGCGCGCCTCGCTCGAGATGGTGCGGCGCGCGATGGCGGCGGGCGACATCTACAAGGGCACCTATTCGGGCTGGTACTGCATCGGTGACAACGAGTTCAAGACCGATGCCCAGATCGTCGATGGGCGCTGCCCGGACCACCCGACGCTCGAGCTCCAGTGGCTGGAGGAGGAGAACTACTTCTTCCGCCTCTCCGCCTACCAGGAGCGGCTCGAGGCGCTCTACCGCGAAACCCCGTCGTTCTGCGAGCCCGAGCACTACCGCAACGAGGTGCTGGCCTGGCTGCGCGAGGGGTTGCGCGACTTCAGCATCAGCCGGGCTGGCACGACCTGGGGGATCCCGTTCCCCGACGACCCCGAGCACCGCATCTACGTGTGGTTTGACGCGCTCATCAACTACCTCACCGGCGCCGGCTTCCCCGACGACCCCGCATCGTTCGACCGATGGTGGCCGGCCGACGTCCATATCATCGGCATGAACATCACGCGCTTTCATTGCCTCTACTGGCCGGCGATGCTCATGAGCGCCGGCATTGAGCTGCCCCATCGCGTCTTCGCGCACGGCTTCATGACCCTGCGCGGCGAGAAGATGAGCAAGACGCGCGGCAACGTCATCGACCCTGACGATGCGGTGTCGCAGTTCGGGGTGGACGGGACGCGCTACCTCGTCCTGCGCGAGATCCCGTTCGAGCGCGGCGGCGACATGACCGAGGACGGCCTCGTGCGCCGCTACAACGCCGACCTGGCCCACGACCTCGGCAACCTCGTCAATCGCACGGTCAGCATGAGCGGCCGCTATCTATCCGGCGAGGTGCCCGCCCTCGGCGAGCGCCTGGCCGGGGACGACGAGCTGTACGCCGCGGCCGACGCGGCAGTGAGGGCCTACCACGAGGCGATGGGGCGCCTGGCGTTCGAGCAGGCGCTGGCGGCGGTGATGGACCTCACCCGCGCCACGAATGGCTACGCCGAGTCGCAGGCGCCGTGGGCGCTCAACAAGGCGGGGGAGTCGGGGCGCGTGGGGCAGGTGCTCGCCACCATGGCCGAGGCGTGCCGCCTGCTCGGGCATCTCATGGCACCATTCACGCCGGGCTCGGCGCGGGAGATCCATGCGCAGCTTGGGGTGGCGGCCAGCTACGACCAGCGCGGCGAGGGAGGTCCCGGGCTGGCGACGCTCCTAGCCTGGGACGGCGAGCCCGGACCGCGGCGTACGGGCGCACCGCAGCCGATCTTCCCGCGCGTCGACCTGCCCGACGAGGCACCCGCTCCCTGAGCCGGCGCCGCGCGCCGGAGCGCCTGCCCGGCATCGTCGACTCGCACTGCCACCTCCAGGATCCGGCCTTCGGGACCGATCTCGAGGCGGTCCTCGAACGGGCGGAGGCCGCTGGCGTGACCCGCATCGTCGTACCCGGCTGGGACGCCGCCTCGTCCGAGGCGGCACTGGCCCTGGCCGCGCGGTTCCCACGGCTCCTCTGCCCGGCGGTGGGGATCCATCCGAACTGGGCCGCCGCGGCGAGCGAAGCGGAGATGCGGCGCGTCGAGGAGCTGGCGGGGGACCGGGCCGTCGTGGCGGTCGGGGAGGTCGGCCTCGACGCGCACCGGACCCACAGCCCGCCGGACGTGCAGCGCGCGATGCTGGAGCGGATGCTCGACATCGCGCAGCAGCGCGATCTGCCGGTGCTCGTCCACGACCGTGACGCGCATGCCGCCACGCGGGCTGCGCTCCTCGCGTGGGCGACGCCGCGCTCGACCGATCGCGTCGCGGGCGTGCTGCACTGCTTCAGCGGCGACGCCGCGATGGCCGAGGAGCTCGCCGCCGTCGGCTTCCTCATCAGCTTCGCGCTGCCGGTCGCCTTCTCGTCCTCGCGCGGGCCGCGCGCCGCGGCGGCCGCGCTGCCCGAGGAGGCGCTGCTCGTCGAGACCGACGCGCCGTACCTCGGTCCCGGCGGCGCCGGGACGCGCAACGAGCCAACGACCGTGCTGCGCGTCGCCGTCGAGCTGGCCCGCCTGCGTGGGACGACGCCGGAGGCGATCGCGGCCGCGGCATCGGTCAACCTCGCGCGTCTGCTCGCTCGCTGAGCGAGAGAGGGGTCCTAGGCTGGCACGCGGGTTGCAACGGACTGCGGGGAGCCGCCGGCATCCCGGTGGCACGCACACGTAAGAAGGAGACCCGAGTGGGACAGGTCAACGTCAACACCCCGGGTGGCGACGGCACCTCGGACGGCTCAGGCTACGGATTCATCGTCGGTATCCTGGTCGCCATCGTCGTGATCGCGCTCCTCGTCTATTTCTTCGTGCTCAACCCGGGCGGCGGCACGAACAACACGGTGAACAACGTGCCCGGTCCGAGCGCGTTGCTCCAGCACCTGGGGCTCATGTAGCTCCCACACCACCCCGCGAACCCCGCGCCCCGGCTCCTCGACGAGCCGGGGCCTTGTCATGTGCGGTGCAGAATCGGTTGACACCGCGGCGGGCGCCACGCTACGATCGCTTGGCACTCTCATCGGTCGAGTGCCAGAAGTCCCCGGGTCGCATCGGCCAGGCCTTCGTCAGCACTCCCAGATGAGAGGTCATTCGGGCATTCACCAGTCGTTCGTTCGTCCGATCAAGGAGGCACGCACCACCCTATGACCACGTCGGTCAGCGCAACCGCGACGCAGCTCAAGCCCCTCGGGGACCGCCTCGTCGTCAAGCCCACAGCCCGCGAGGAGATGACGAAGAGCGGCATCGTCCTCCCGGACACCGCCAAGGAGCGGCCCCAGGAGGGCACTGTCGTCGCCGCCGGCCCCGGCCGCACCCTCGACGACGGCTCTCGCGAGGCGATGGACGTCTCGGTGGGACAGAAGATTCTCTTCCAGAAGTATGCCGGCACCGAGTTCAAGCTGGATGACGAGGAGCTGCTGATCCTCTCCCAGAAGGACGTCCTGGCGGTCATCGAGTAGGCGTTCGCGCCCACTGCAATTCGAAACGCAAGGCCGTCCTGACGGGACGGCGCACCAAGGAGGAACACCACTACCGTGCCGAAGCAGCTCCTGTTCAACGAGGAGGCGCGGCGCGCGCTCAAGCGGGGCGTCGACAAGATGGCGGAAGCCGTCAAGGTCACGCTCGGCCCGCGCGGCCGCTACGCCGTCCTCGACAAGAAGTTCGGGTCGCCGACGATCACGAACGACGGCGTCACCATTGCCCGCGACATCGAGATCGAGGATCCGTTCGAGAACATGGGCGCGCAGCTCCTCGAGGAGGTTGCGGCCAAGACGAACGACATCGCCGGTGACGGCACCACCACGAGCATCGTGCTCGCCCAGGCCATCATCACCGAGGGCCTGAAGAACGTCACCTCCGGCGCCAGCCCAATGGGCATCAAGCGCGGCATCGAGAAGGGCGTCGAGGCGATCGTCGCCGAGATCAAGAACCTCTCGAAGCCGGTCGAGACGAAGGACGACATCGCGCACATCGCGGCCATCAGCGCCCGCGACACCGAGATCGGCAACCTCATCGCGGAAGTGATGGAGAAGGTCGGCAAGGACGGCGTCGTCACCGTCGAGGAGAGCCAGGGGCTCAAGCTCGACAAGGAGTACGTGGAGGGCATGCAGCTCGACCGCGGCTACCTGTCCGCCTACTTCGTGACCTCCGCCGACGCCGGCAAGATGGAGGCGTCGCTCGACCAGCCGTATGTCCTCGTCACCGATAAGAAGATCAGCGCCGTGGCCGACATCCTGCCGACCCTCGAGAAGGTCGTCAGCACCGGCCGCCCGCTCCTCATCATCGCCGAGGACGTGGACGGCGAGGCGCTGCCGACGCTCGTCGTCAACAAGATGCGCGGCACGATCAACGTGCTCGCGGTCAAGGCGCCAGGCTTCGGCGATCGCCGCAAGGCGATGCTCGAGGACATCGCGACCCTGACCGGCGCGCGGGTGATCTCCGAGGAGGTCGGCCGCAAGCTCGACAGCGTGCAGCTCGAGGATCTCGGCGAGGCGCGCCGCGTCACCGCCACGAAGGACACGACCACGATCGTCGAGGGCAAGGGCTCCGACAGCGCGATCAAGGCTCGCATCGGCCAGATCAAGCTCCAGATCGAGGACACGACGAGTGACTTCGACCGCGAGAAGCTCCAGGAGCGGCTCGCGAAGCTCTCCGGCGGCGTTGCCGTCCTCAAGGTCGGCGCGGCCACCGAGGTCGAGCTCAAGGAGAAGAAGCACCGCATCGAGGACGCCCTGTCCGCGGCGCGTGCCGGCGTCGAGGAGGGCATGGTCGCCGGTGGCGGCTCGGTCCTCATCCACGCCACCCCGGCGCTCGACAAGCTCGAGGTGCTCGGCGACGAGAAGATCGGCGTCACGATCCTGCGTCGCGCGCTCGAGGAGCCGCTCCGCCAGATCGCAATCAATGCCGGCATGGAGGGATCGGTCGTCGTCGAGGCGGTTCGCAAGCTTCCCCCCGGCAGCGGTTACGACGCGGCCAAGGGCGAGTACGGCGACCTGTTCGCGACCGGCATCATCGACCCGGCCAAGGTGACCCGCTCCGCGCTCGAGAACGCGAGCTCGGTGGCGAGCCTCATGCTCACGACCGAGACGATCGTGACCGACATCCCGGAGAAGGAGAAGGCGCAGATGCCCGGCATGGGCGGAGGCATGGACTACTAGGCGTAGGAGCGTCCGCCGAGGTACGCCGAGGTCGGATTCACGCTCAGAACGAGCCGAGAGCCGGGTCATCCATCCGTGGGGGCCCGGCTCCTATGCGACCCATCGGGAATCCTATTCGGGGGTTGGCAGCGCCTGCGGAGTGCGCCCCCAGCCCTCGACGCTTTCCCGCAGCCGCGCGATGGCGTCGAGGATGGCCTCGCTGCTGGCATCGAGCAGGACCGCGACTTCCAGCTCCGCCAGGAGCCCGCGCGCACGCGCCTGGATGAGCCGGATGTCCAGAGGGTCCGTGAGGTCGCGCACGCCATCGCGATAGGTCACATCGATCACGCGCAGTGCTCGGGAATGGTGGGCCTCAGTGACCCGCTCGTCGGCAGACGACTCCATGGGAGTACACCTTCGCTGGAACCGGGGCCGGTGTACCCGTCGGGAGAGGCTGAGACGTATCCGCACGCCCAACACGGGTGGGCGCTCACCCAGTCTACGCCTGCGCTGGTAATCGGCCCCCTTCGGGGGACGCACGGTGGAGGGCGCCGTCGCACGCGTCACGGTTGTCAACGACAATCCCGAGTTCCTCGAGCTCATGCGCGAGCTGATCGAGGACGAGCGCCACGTGGTCACGACCATCGACGGCGACCGCGACGACGCGCTGGCCCTGGTCGTCGCTTCACGTCCTGAACTGCTCATCATCGACCTTCGCAACGGGCGCCCATGAGCTGCATCCCTGGGAGATCGCGCAGCAAGTGCGAGCGAGCGTCGGCCTGGACGGCTTGCCGGTCATCCTGTGCAGTGGCGATATGCGGGCGCTGCAGGAGCTCGAAGGTGAGCTGAGCGCGCACCATCCCGCCGCCATCCTTCCCAAGCCCTTTGGGCTGGGCGAGCTTACCGAGCTCTTGGGTCGAATGTTGCTCCGCCCGCCCCCCGCGCCGGCGGCGATCTGAGCTCGGGCGGGTTATCGCACCGGACCGGTGCCCGCTTGCTGGCGCACACGTCGAACGCTCCGCGATCGCGCGCTCAGGCCTCCCGCCGAGACGCCGCGTCCTCGGCGGGTGGGAGCGTCTCGTCCGAAACGTTGCGCCTGAGCCGTCGGCGCACCGTGGTGCGATGCTCCTCACGCTCCGCTGGGTCCGGGATCCAGCGTCCCTCGCCGCCGATGCCGAACCGGCGCAGGAGGGCCCGCCATCGGCTGCTCGTGCTCACCGGGCAAGGGTACAGGGCGACGGGCAGCATCGGTGGCGTTCGGGTCGCGCCCATTTGTCGAATGTCGGCTGCCACGCGCGTCGTAGGGTGCGAGGGGCGCGACCGACGCGCCGCCGCCCAGCCGAGGAGCACCGATGCGCTGCGTGATGTTCACCTACCCCGACCCCGAGCTCGCCGCCACCTACGAGCAGCTGCCGCCAGCCGAGGTCGAAGCCGACGTGGCGCGCCACATGGCGTGGTTCGAGAAGCATCGGTCACATATCGCGGGCGGCGAGGAGCTCGGTGGCTCGCGCGAGGCGCGCACGATCTGCCGCCGTGGCGGCCGGGTGACGGTGACCGACGGCCCGTTCGTCGAGACGAAGGAGATCCTCGGCGGCTTCATCGTGCTCGAGGTCGCCGACATGGACGAGGCGCTCGCCATCGCGGCGGAGTGGCCGTCGCTCGACCTGCCGGGCGGGGCCGTGACCGTCCAGCCGGTGTACCTGCGCGACTGAGCCGTGGTCCCGGCGACGCGGTTGCTCGGAGCAGCCGTGTGACCGGGCCAACCGTCAGACGGCCACTCAGCGTGACCGGACGACGGCGGAATCCCGGCTGCCGGCCCGATGCCGCCGGCTCCGTCGCCGCACGGCTCGTCTGTGCAACCGGTGCGAGCGCCACGTCGCCGAGCGGCGCGTCCAGGTTGCTCACAGCAGCCGTGTGACCGGGCCAGCCGTCAGACGGCCACCGAGGGTGACCGGACGACGACGGAATCCCGCCTGCGGGCCGGGCGCGCGGTCGCCCGCTCGCCGCACGGCTCGTCTGTGCAACCCCTCCTTCCGGTCAGCGGCCGGCGAGCTCGGCGACGAGCGGCTCCATCGCCTCGACGTGCCGGGCCGACCAGACGTAGTAGGAGATCCCGAGCCGCTCGCGTCGTGCCAGCAGCTGGTCCCGGAGCGTGGCCAGCGTGCCGAACAGCACGTACGGCGAGCCGCCGACCGCCGCCGGACCGATCGACTTCGCGAGCGCGATCGCCGAGCGACGAAGCGGCGCGCCACCGCCGACGAGCCCGCAGTCCACGACGAGCACGTTGAGCTCGAGCTGCCCGAACCGATCGCCAGCCGCCTCGCGCACGGTCGCCACCTTGGCGCTCGTCGCGGCCTCGGTGCCCTGCCACAGCATCGGCCGGCCGGCGCGGCTGAACTGGACGAGCATGCCCACGATGTCCGCCTCGCGCGCCGCCAGACGCAGCATGCGCGGCCCGCCGCCGCCGACCAGGATTCGCGGCGTCGGCACGGCCGGCGGACCGAGACGCGCCTCGCGCAGCGGGTAATGCGGCCCGGCGTGCGTGACCGACTCGCCGGCGAAGAGGCGGCGCGTGATCGAGAGGGTCTCGGCCAACCGATCGATGCGCTCCGCAGGCGGGTCGTACGGCATGCCCAGCTGTCGGTAGTCGGCCGGCTTCCAGCCCGCCCCGAGGCCGAGTTCGAAGCGACCGCCCGACAGCAGGGCGAGCGTCGCGGCCTCGCGTGCCATGACGAGCGGGTGGCGATAGTCGTTGGCGAGCACGAACGTCCCGATTCCCAGGCTCGTGGTGACCGACGCCGTGGCGGCCAGGGCGGGTATGGGCGCCAGCTGGGCGGTCAGGTGGTCGGGCATGACGAGGGTCGCGTAGCCGAGCTCTTCGGCACGGCGCGCGAGCGCCAGCCAGGCGGCGCCATCGGTGGCGCGCGACGCGGTGATCCCGAACCGGAAGGGGTGCATGCGACGCACCGTACCGCACGCCAAACCCGATGTCAGGGCCGGGCGATGCACCATCGGGTCATGCTCGGGCCGGCGTGCGCGCCCAGAGTCCTCCCATCGGCGTGGTGGGCTGAGGCGGGCGCCCCTGACGGGTAGAATCGGCCCATGTCCCCGGCCCCAGCGCCCGACGCCCCCGCGCGCCGGCCACGCCCCACCCTCGACCCGGCCGCGATCCTCGCCCGCCTGAACGAGCCGCAGCGGGAAGCGGTCGCTCACCTGACCGGCCCGCTCCTGATCCTCGCCGGCGCCGGCAGCGGCAAGACCCGCGTCCTGGCCCACCGGGTCGCGTACCTCGTGGCCACGAGCTACAAGCCGTGGCAGATCGTGGCCGTCACGTTCACGAACAAGGCGGCGAACGAGATGCGTGAGCGGATCGCCGGCCTCATTGGCGAGGAAGCGGCGCGCGAGGCGACGATCGGCACGTTCCATGCGATCTGCGCCCGCATCCTGCGTCGCGACGGCGAGGTGGTCGGGCTGCCGCGCAGCTTCTCGATCTACGACCGCGCCGACCAGGTGGCGGTGGCGAAGACGGTGATCCGGCGTCTCGACCTCGACGAGAAGCGCTTCAGCCCCACCGGCATGCTCGCCTTCATCGGCCAGCGCAAGGACGAGCTCGCCGACTCCGCCGCGGCGCGCAAGCAGGCCGCGAACTACTACGAGGAGACGGCGGCATCGGTCTACGAGGGCTACCAGAGGCAGCTGGCCGATGACGAGGCGGTCGACTTCGACGACCTGCTCATGCGCGTCGTGGAGCTGTTCGAGCAGCACCCCGAGGTGCTGACCCGGTACCAGCAGCGCTGGCAGCAGATCATGGTCGATGAGTACCAGGACACGAACCGGGCGCAGTACCTCATCTGCCGCCACCTGGCGGCGAAGCACCACAACCTCGCGGTGGTGGGCGACGACGACCAGAGCATCTACTCGTGGCGCGGAGCCGACATGCGCAATATCCTCGACTTCGAGACCGATTACCCGGACGCGAAGGTCGTGAAGCTCGAGCAGAACTACCGATCCACGCAGACGATCCTCGACGCGGCCCATGCGGTCGTCAGCCGCAACGCCGGTCGCAAGGACAAGAAGCTGTGGACCGATCGCGGGGCGGGATCCGCGATCACGCTGTTCGACGCCTACAACGAGTACGAGGAGGCGGAGTTCGTCGCGCGCCAGGTCGAGAAGCTCGTGGGCGGCGGTGGGCGCACCTCGATGAGCCGGCTGCTCACCAGCCGCGCCGATGACGACGACGGCGCGCGGCGCTACGGCCAGGTGGCGGTCGCCTACCGCATCAACGCCCAGTCCCGTGTGCTCGAGGAGTCGTTCATGCGCTTCGGCATCCCGTACCAGCTCGTGGGCGGCACCCGCTTCTACGAGCGGCGCGAGGTGAAAGACGCGCTGGCCTACGTTCGGCTGGCGCGCAATCCGGGCGACCGGGTGGCGCTCGAGCGGATCATCAACGTCCCGGCCCGCGGGATCGGCAGCAAGACGCTCGAGGAGCTGCGCGCCTGGGCCGATGGCCGCGGCGTCGCCCTCTGGACGGCGGTCACCGAGGCGGGGGAGAACCCCAACCTCGCGCCGCGCGCACGCGCCAGCCTGGCCGCGTTCGCCGACGCGGTGGTGCCGCTCATCGCCGCCGCCCAGACCGAGCCGCCAGGGCGCCTCTTCGACCTGGCCACGGAGCTGTCTGGCCTGCGCGAGTCGATCCAGGACGGCACCGACGAGGGCGATGAGCGCTGGACGAACGTGCTCGAGCTGCGGAACCACGCCGCCGAGTACGACGAGATCGCGCCGCCCGAGGGCCTCGCCCGCTTCCTCGAGGAGGTGGCGCTCGTCAGCGACCAGGACACGCTCGAGGATCGGCCGGACCGGGTCACCCTCATCACCCTCCATGCCGCCAAGGGGCTCGAGTTCCCGATCGTCTTCATCGTCGGGATGGAGGAGGGGATGCTCCCGCACCAGCGCGCCCTCGAGGACGAACGGGAGCTCGAGGAGGAGCGCCGCCTCGCGTACGTGGGGATGACGCGCGCCAAGGACCAGCTCTACCTCGTCCATGCCCACCATCGGTCCACGTTCGGCGTCGGCGCGCCAGCGGAGCCGTCGCGCTTCCTGGCCGAGCTGCCGGAGGACCTCCTCAAGGCGGAGCGCACCGGCACCCCGTTCCGCCGCGGCGGGCGCACGAATGACCGATGGAGCCCGCGCGGGACCGATGTCGAGGGCTGGCTGCCGGGCGGCTACCGCTCGCCGACGCGCCGCGTCAACGAGCCACTGCGCCCGGTGAACCTGCCCGACATGAGCGGGCCGCCGGTCGGGGCCTCGCTCGATGCGGCGCGCGAGAAGGTCGCCTCGACTGGCTACCAGCCCGGCCCCGAGCTCGACCTGGGAAGCGGCACGTTCCTGCGCCGCGCGACCCCGGCCGAGGAGGCCGCCGCCGGGCCGCGCTGGCAGACCGGCGACCGGGTGCGGCATCGTCGCTACGGCATCGGGCTCGTCGTGGCCAGCGAGATCGTGAAGGGGGACGAGGAGGTGACGGTGGACTTCGAGGAGCACGGGCGGAAGTTCCTCATCGCGGCGTACGCCGGGCTGGAGCGCGCCTCGTGAACGGGGAGGTGAGGCTGCCGTCGATGCAGGCGATCCTCGACGAGCTGCGAGTGGAGCGCGACGCGTTCTTCGCCGCGCTCGATGACATGGACCCGGCGCTCCTCACCGCGCCCGGCCTCGTCGGTGAGTGGAGTGCGAAGGAGCTGATCGCGCATCTCGGCTACTGGATCGGGCATGCCGCCGAGGCGGTCCACCGCGCCGAGCAGGGCGTGCTCCGCGAGTTCGGCAGCGACGACCCGGAGTACGACGTGGACGAGGTGAACGCGACCGTCGCCCGCGTCGCGGCGGACACCGAGCTTGCGACGGTGCGGCTGCGCGAGGAGGCGGCGTACGGAGCGCTCGTCGAGCGGCTGGCGACCGCGGACGATGGATGGCTGCTCGACACGACCGGCTACCGCGAGACGCTCGAGCAGGTGCTGCGCGAAGACGGGCCGGAGCATTACCGCGAGCACGCGATCGACGTCCGCGCCTGGTTCGCCGGCACCGACGAGCCCGACGATGAGGATGACGACGCCGATGAGGCCACTGACGAGGCCGAGGCGTGACGTCGGTCGGGGCGCTGTCTGCCGAGTTGGCAGCGGCACGTGCCGGCTTCCTGGGCGCGCTGGCCGACCTGCCCGCCGAACGTCGCGAGGCGCCCATCATGGAGAGCTGGACGGCGCGCGACCTGGTGTGGCACGTGGCCTTGTGGACCGAGCATGGCGCGGATGCGATCGACCTCGTCCTGGGCGGGCGACCGGCGGAATTCGACTACGACACCGCGCGCACCGACGCGATGAACGCCGCCGAGGCCGCGCGCGGCGCGAGCACGACGCTCGCGGCGGCCGGGGAGCGGGAGGTCGCCGCCATTGCCCGTTTCGAGACGTCCCTCGCCCGGCTCGACGATGCCGCGCTGGTGACCCGGCTCGGGAACGGTGACGCGCTCGAGGCCGTGATTCGCTACGACGGCCCGGACCACTACGCCGAGCACGCCGCCCATCTGCGCGCGGGATGACCCCGCCCGATCCGGCGGCGCGTGCCGCCGAGCTGCGCGCGATCCTCGACGAGGCGAATCACCGGTACCACGTGCTCGACGCGCCGACGATGGAGGACGCGGAATACGACCGCCTGCTGCGCGAGCTCTACGACATCGAGGCGGCCAACCCGGAGCTCGTGACGCCGGACTCGCCGACGCAGCGGGTTGGCGCGGCGCCGTCGACCCTGTTCGCATCGGTCCGCCATGACGTCCCGATGCTCAGCCTCGGCAACGTCTTCAGCGCCGACGAGCTGCGCGACTTCGACGGCCGGGTGCGGCGTGGCCTCGGCCGCGGCGACGACGACCCGCCGGTCGACTACGTCTGCGAGCTGAAGATCGACGGCCTCGCCATCTCGCTCCTTTACGAGGGACGCACGTTCGTGCGCGGCGCCACGCGCGGCGACGGGGCGACCGGGGAGGACGTGACCCCGAACCTGCGCACCGTGCGCGCCATTCCGCTCCGTCTCCACGGCGACCCGCCGGGGGAGCGGTTCGAGGTGCGGGGCGAGGTGTACATGCCGCGCGGCGCCTTCGCGGCGCTCAACGAGCAGCTCGAGCGCGAGGGAAGGCAGCTCTACGCGAACGCCCGCAACACGGCGGCCGGCACGGTGCGGCAGAAGGACCCGGCCGTCACGGCGAGCCGCCGGATGTCGGTCTGGACGTATCAGCTTGTCGGCGCCCACGGGCTGACGACCCACTCCGAGTCGCTCGACCTGCTGCGCCGCCTGGGATTCCCGGTCAACCCGAACGTGCGCCGCGTCGCCGGCATCGATGGCGTCATCGCGTACGTCGGCGAGTGGGCCGACGCTCGTCGCGAGCTCGACTACGAGACCGATGGAATCGTCATCAAGGTCGACAGCCTCGCCGACCAGGCGCATCTCGGCTTCGTGGCCCGCGCCCCGCGCTGGGCCACGGCGTACAAGTTCCCGGCCCAGCAGGTCACGACGAAGCTCGAGGAGATCGAGGTCTACGTCGGCCGCACCGGCGCGATGACCCCGGTCGCGCACGTGACGCCCGTCTTCGTGGGCGGCACCACGGTTCGCAACGCCACGCTCCACAACATCGACGAGATCCGGCGCAGGGACCTGCGCGTCGGCGACACGGTCGTCCTCCAGCGCGCCGGTGACGTGATCCCGGAGGTCGTGTCGGCGGTGGCCGATGCGCGCGACGGCACCGAAGTCGTGTGGGAGATGCCGGCGGCCTGCCCGGTGTGCGGGACCGACGCATTGCGCGAGGAGGGCGAGGTGGTGACGCGCTGCCCGAACCCGTTCTGCCCCGCACAGCGTATCGGGGGCCTGCTCCATTTCGCCGGCCGCGGCGGCGTCGACATCGATGGGCTCGGCTACAAGGTCATGCTCCAGCTCGCCGAGCGTGAGCTGGTGAAGGAGCCGGCCGACATCTTCCGGCTCGACCTTGCCACACTCGAGGGCCTCGAGCGGCTTGGCCGGAAGAGCGCGGAGAACCTCCTCGCCGCGATCGGCGAGGCGCGCCACCGGCCGCTCGCGCGCGTCCTCAACGGCCTCGGCATCCGCCACGTCGGCGAGCAGACCGCGGTCGACCTCGCCAACTGGCTCACCGCCGAGACGCCACGCGCCGAGGGTGAGCCGGAGGAGGCCTGGACGGCTCGAGTCGCCACGCGCCTTCGCGAGGCGTCCGCCGACGAGCTGACCGAGGTGTTCGGCATCGGCCGCGTCGTCGGCGAGGGCATCGCCCGCTTCTTCGCCGACGAGCACACACAGGACGCGCTTGATCGGCTCGTCGCAGCCGGTGTCATGGCCGAAGCGCCGGCACCGGGCGCATCGGTCGCACGGGTGGACGGTCCGTTGACCGGAAAGACGCTCGTCGTCACCGGTACCCTGCCCGGATTCAGCCGTGAGGAGGCGGAGGCGATGATCCGGGCCGCCGGCGGCCACCCGGCCGGATCGGTGAGCGCCAAGACGGATTACCTCGTCGCCGGCGAGAAGGCAGGCTCGAAGCTGGCGAAGGCGGAGTCGCTCGGCGTGCCCGTCCTCAACGAAGCTGGATTTCGGGCGCTCCTTGGCGAGTCCGGCTGAACGCGAGGGCTACCGGCGGCCTCCGGCCATGGCCGATGCCTCTGGCAGGTGTCGCAGGCGCCACATGGCCCAGATCCCGACCGCGGGACCGAGCGCCAGCAGCGCGAAGGCGAGGCGCCAGCCGTTTGCGTCGCCCGGGCCGAGCAGGCTCACACCGGTGACGGTCACCGCGGTCAGCAGGAAGCCGCCGGCGGTCTGGACGGTCAGCGCGGATCCCGCGGTCCCCGGCGGCGCCAGCTCGCTGATGGCGGTCGAGAACTGTGCCGAATCGGCGACCACGGTCAGCCCCCAGAAGAGCGCGACCGCCACCATGAGCGCCGGCGCGGCTCCGAACAGGAGCCCCGTCACGATCGCGGAGCTTCCCGAGCCGGCCAGCGCGAGCATCGTGAGCGTGGTGCGGCCCCATCGGTCCGCGAGCGCGCCGGCCACAATGCAGCCGATGCTGCCGACGGCCACGACCGCGAACGCGACGAGGCTCGCGACGCCGGCATCGGTCATGCCGCTGGCCGCAAGCGAGGCGGCAAGGAAGACCGGGATCCAGCTCCACATCGCGTAGAGCTCCCACATGTGGCCGAGGTAGCCGAGGTTCGCCAGCCGGACCGATCGCTCGCGCAGCGCGGCGACCGCGACTGCCGGGCTGAACCGGGGCGCGGCCACGCTGAACGGTCCCTCGCGGATGGCGACGAGGACGATGGCGGCCCCGATCGCCGCGCCGGCCGCGGCGGCGAGCACGACGCCCTGCCACGGCCAGGCGATCGCGTCGCCCGCCGCGCGCAGGAGGTGGGGAAGCGCCGAGCCGACGGTGATGGCGCCGATCAGCGTCCCCACCGCCAGGCCGCGCTCGCGCCGGAACCAGCCGGCGAGGACCTTCATGCCGACCGGATAGACGGCCGCGATCCCGGCGCCGGTGAGGAAGCGGAACGGCAGCGCGCCCGCCAGGCTGTCCGGGAGCAGCGCGAACCCGGCGGTGGCGAGCGCCGCGACGACGGCGCCGCCCGCCATGAGCCAGCGCGCCGGCATGACGTCCGGCACGCCCGCCGCGGCGAGGCCCAGCGCACCGGCAGCGAAGCCGAGCTGCACCGCGACGGTGAGCATCGCCACGCCGAACGCATCCAGCCGCCACGCCGCGACGAGCGACGGGGCCACCGCCGTGCTGCTGAACCATGTGCCGAGGACGAGCAGCGTGGCGATCGACATCGCCGCCAGCACGCCCCATCTTCCTGCCGGCTCGGTCGCAGCGTGGGCCACGGTCATCGCGGCAGGATCGTGAAGACGAGGCACTCGCCGCGCAGCACCTCGGTCCCGTCCTGGCGCCGCGCGACGCAGCGTAGCCGCGTGATCGGCTTGTCGGCTCGCGCATCGATCACCTCCGCCTCGGCCGTCACCGTGTCGCCGATGAATACCGGCGCCGGGTAGTCCCACTCCTGGTGGAGGAAGACGCTGCCCGGGCCGGGCAGCCGCTCGGCCACGAGGGCGTTGAACAGCCCGGCGGTGAGCCCGCCGTGGACGACGAGGCGGCCGAATGCCGTGCGCGCCGCGAAGTCGGCGTCGAAATGGAGGGGGTTGCGGTCGCCACTGATCCGCGCGAACGCGTTGACGTCATCCGCCGTGAAGGTCCGGGTCCAGGTTGCGCGCGTCCCGATCGCCGGGGGCTGCCACTCCGTCATGCGCCGTCTCCGGCGGCGAGAAACCCCTCGACCAGGGCGTCGTAGCCTCGGAACGAGGAGCGGACCGTATGGCCGCCGGCGTCATCGACCTCGAGCCGCGCCCCCGGGATGGCCTCGGCGACCTGGCGCGCGCGCTCGAGCGGCACCACCTGGTCGCGCGCGCCGGCGAGCACGAGCACCGGGACGTCGATCTCACCGAGCCGGTCGGTGACGAACGACGACGGGTCGAGCGTGGTGCGGAGCTCCCCCAGGAAGCGCTCCGGCGTGGCGGGCTTCGGCTGGAAGCTCGCCGCCGTCTCGAACGCCTCCGCGCCGCCCTCACCGTCGGCGGGGCGCATGACCTGCGCCATGCGCGCGAAGAACTCGCCCCATCGGCCACCCTCCGCCATCTCGATCCATGAGCCCAGCCGCGACGCCATCGGCGAGTCATCCGGGGTCTCGGAGGCGACCGCCGCGAGCACGAGCCGCGCCACCAGATCGGGCTGGTCGACGGTGAGCCACAGGCTGATCCGGCCACCGCCGGACTCGGCCTCCACCGCCACCGGGGCGATGCCCTCGCCGCGCAGGACCGACGCGATCGCATCGGCCGTGACCCGCGGATGGAGGAGGCGGTCCGCGTCCGCCGGGTCGTCGGGGATCGGCCGCCCCACGACATGGACCGTCCGCGCCGCCGCGCGACCCTCCCAGCGCCGTGTCAGTACCGCCTCCGTCCCACGTAGGGGTCGCAGGCCGGCCTCCACGCCGCCGAGGACGAGCAGCGGCACGCCCGGCCCACCCGGGATCGTGAAGACCTCCATCGTGCCGCCGCGAATCGGCAGCGCGCGCGTCGCCATGCATCGGCACGCTACCATCGGCCGATGATCAGCCGCGAGACCGTCGAGCATGTCGCCGCCCTTGCCCGCCTCGGCCTGACCGATGCCGAGATCGATCGGATGCAGGAGCAGCTCTCGCACATCCTCGCGACGATCGAGCAGCTGCGGGACGTCGACACCTCGCAGGTCGACCCCACCGCGAGCGTCATCGCGCTCGAGAACGTCATGCGCGACGACGTGGCCAGCGCGCCGATGGACCGTGAGGCGACGCTCGCGAATGCGCCACTCCGCGACGGCGCCTACCTCCGCGTGCCGACCGTCCTGGAGGAGGGTCGCTGATGGAGCTCGCCGACCGCACGATCAGCGCGGTCACGGCCGACCTGCGGGGCCGCGAGCTCAGCAGCCGCGAGCTCACGGAGGCGTGCCTGGCCCGCATCGACCGTGACGGGCCGCGGCTGAACACGTTCCTGGCCGTCGAGGCCGACGCGGCGCTCGCGGCTGCCGACGCCGCCGACCGCGCCCTGGCGAGCGGTGACGATCGTCCGCTGCTCGGCATCCCGTACGCGCTGAAGGACATCTTCGTCACCCGCGCCCTCGACGACGACGGCACCCCGCTGCCGGGCGGGCTGCCGACAACCGCGGGCTCGAAGATTCTCGAGGGCTATGTCTCCCCATACGCATCCGACGCGCAGCGTCGGCTCGACGCCGCCGGCGCGATCCTGCTCGGCAAGACGAACTGCGACGAGTTCGCGATGGGCTCGAGCAACGAGAACAGCGCCTACGGGCCGGTCCGCAACCCCTGGGACGCCGCGACCGTTCCGGGCGGCAGCTCCGGCGGCTCGGCGGCCGCCGTGGGGGCGGGGCAGGCGTTCTTCGCGACCGGGACCGATACCGGCGGCAGCATTCGGCAGCCGGCGAGCCTGTCGGGCGTCATCGGTCTGAAGCCGACGTATGGTCGGGTGAGCCGCTACGGGATGATCGCCTTCGCCTCCAGCCTCGATCAGTGCGGCCCGCTCACCCGGAGCGTGGCCGACTGCGCGCTCGTGCTGGGCGCCCTCGCCGGCCATGACCCGCGCGACGCAACCAGCGTCGACCTGCCCGTCCCCGACTACGCCGCCTCGCTCACCGGCGACGTGAAGGGCCTGCGCCTGGGGGTCCCGCGCGAATACTTCGTGGCCGGCATGGAGCCGGGCGTCGAAGCCGCCGTCCGTGCCGCCATCGACGTGCTGCGCGACGCCGGGGCGGAGATCGTCGAGGTGTCGCTGCCGTCGACCGACAGGGGCCTCGCGACGTACTACATCATCGCCCCAGCGGAGGCGAGCGCGAACCTCGCCCGCTTCGACGGCGTGCGCTACGGCTACAGCGCCGGCGACGACGACCTGCTCGGCAACTACCTCCGCTCACGCGGCGACGGCTTCGGGGCGGAGGTGAAGCGGCGGATCATGCTCGGCACCTACGCCCTCTCGGCGGGCTACTACGACGCGTACTACGTGAAGGCCCAGCAGGTGCGGACGCTCATCAAGGACGAGTTCGACCGCGTCCTCACCGATGTCGACGCCCTGCTGGCGCCGACCTCGCCGAGCGTGGCGTTCCCCATCGGCGCGAAGATGGATGACCCGCTGCTCATGTACCTCAACGACGCCTGCACCCTGCCGGTCAACATTGCCGGCCTGCCGGGCATCTCGGTGCCGTGCGGCCTGTCTGACGGCAAGCCGGTTGGCCTCCAGGTCATCGGGCGCGCGTTCGACGAGGCAACGATCCTCCGTGTCGCGGACGCCTACGAGCGCAGGGCCGGCTTTGCGGACCTGCGGCCACCGCGGCTCGCCGACGCGCCTGTCGCCTGATTGACACCCGGGTCGTCCAGGGACCGATACCGGCCACCGCGCCGCCGTTTCGAAGATGGGCAGGACGACGCCGACCGACGCAGGGGTCTGGCCGTCTCATACAGGAGGTCGGCACATGTCCGAACGTGACGAGGGCATTTCCCTCAGCATCGGTGACCTGCGACAGGTCATCCCCATGGCGTTCCCCGATCCATCGGTCGAGGAGCGCTTCCGCGCGCGCCTGGCGAGCGCTGACGACCAGAAGGTCTCCGTTCGCATCGCGCCACCCGACGAGGCCGATGTCGAGGGCCACGCGTTCAGCGCGACCCAGCGATCGGTCTGGCTCCGCGTCAATCTCGACGACGACGACACCGAGGGTCACGCGATCAGCGTGCACTTCCCGACCGTCGACGAGGCGGAGCAGTTCCGCAAGCGGCTCATGGCGGCCGGGCTGCTGACCGGGGCCGTCGTGCTCGGGTCGGTGGGCGCCATCGCGGTCTCGAACCTGCCGACGGCGCAGGCGCTGCCGCACCCGGGATCCGCGCAGGCCTTCGAACGCCCCGCGGGTCGCGGCTTCACCGAGGGGGTCGACATCACGAGTGCGGCCGGTGCCGGAACGGCGGCCGCGGCCGCACAGTCGGGGATCGACGCGGCAACCGGCAAGCCGGCGCACAGCGGGTTCCTCGAGGGCGCGGACGGAGCGGCCCTTGGTGGCGCGGCTGCCACCGGCAGCGCGGCGGCACAGCTCCGCACGGTGCAGGGCACGGAGGCCGGAGCCCCGGCAGGGGCCGACGTCTCCGCCGCCACCGCGACGGGGAGCGCGACCGCGAACCTGCGGGCGGTCCAGGGGACCGAGGCGGGCGCACCGAGCGACACGAGTGGCGGCGCAGCCGGCGGGGCAGGCC
>JBBQMC010000016.1:0-22479 GCA_038328565.1 Candidatus Limnocylindria bacterium | reverse complement strand
GAGAACAGACCTAGATGGGCAAGATCATCGGCATCGACCTCGGCACCACGAACTCCGTGGTGGCGGCCATGGAGGGCGGCGAGCCCCAGGTCATCTCGAACGCGGAGGGCGGCCGCATCACGCCGTCCGTCGTCGCGTTCGCGAAGAGCGGCGAGCGCCTCGTGGGCCAGGTCGCGAAGCGGCAGGCGATCACGAACCCGGAGAACACGATCTTCTCCATCAAGCGCTTCATGGGCCGTCGCTTCGAGGACCCCGAGGTGCAACACAGCAAGGACCTCGTGCCGTACGAGGTGCTGAAGGATCCGAAGTCGGACGGGATCATCGTCAAGCTGGCGAACGGCAAGGAGTACACCCCGCCCGAGATCAGCGCCATGATCCTTCAGAAGCTGAAGGCCGATGCCGAGGCGTTCCTGGGTGAGAAGGTGACCGAGGCGGTGATCACCGTGCCGGCCTACTTCGACGACACGCAGCGCCAGGCGACGAAGGACGCCGGCCGCATCGCCGGGCTCGACGTCAAGCGGATCGTGAACGAGCCGACCGCATCGGCCCTCGCCTACGGCCTCGACAAGACGAAGGACGAAAAGATCGCCGTCTACGACCTGGGCGGCGGCACGTTCGACATCAGCATCCTCGAGCTCAGCGAGGGCGTCTTCGAGGTCCGCTCGACGAACGGCGACACCCACCTCGGCGGTGACGACTTCGACCAGCGCGTCATCGACTGGCTGATGGAGGAGTTCAAGCGCGACCAGGGGATCGACCTGTCGAAGGATCGGATCGTCCTCCAGCGCCTGAAGGAGGCGGCCGAGAAGGCGAAGATCGAGCTCTCGAGCACGACCTCGACCGAGATCAACCTGCCGTTCATCAGCGCCGATGCCTCCGGCACGCCGAAGCACCTCGTCATGTCGCTCACCCGCGCCAAGCTCGAGGACCTTGTCGCCGACCTCGTCCGCAAGACCGAGGACCCGGTCCGCAAGGCCCTTGCGGACGCCAACCTCAAGCCCGGTGACATCGACGAGGTGATCCTCGTGGGCGGCATGACGCGCATGCCTGCCGTCATCGAGGCGGTGAAGAAGATGTTCGGCGGCAAGGAGCCGCACAAGGGAGTGAATCCGGACGAGGTCGTCGCCGTGGGCGCCGCGATCCAGGCCGGCGTGCTCGGTGGCGAGGTCAAGGACGTCCTGCTCCTCGACGTCACCCCGCTGACGCTGGGGATCGAGACGCTCGGTGGCGTGGCGACGAAGATGATCGCTCGCAACACGACCATCCCGACCTCCCATACCCAGATCTTCTCGACCGCATCAGACAACCAGCCGAGCGTGGACATCGTCGTCCTCCAGGGCGAGCGCGAGATGGCCGGCGACAACAAGAAGCTGGCGACCTTCCGCCTCGACGGCATTCCGCCGGCTCCCCGCGGCGTGCCGCAGATCGAGGTGACGTTCGACATCGATGCGAACGGCATCCTCAACGTCGCGGCCAAGGACAAGGCCACCGGCAAGGAGCAGAAGGTGACGATCACCGCCTCCTCGATGCTCAGCAAGGACGACGTCGATCGGATGGTCCGCGAGGCCGCCGAGCACGCGTCCGAGGATGCCGAGAAGCGGCGCCAGGCCGAGTCGCGCAACGAGGCGGACGCGCTCGTCTTCCAGGCGCAGCGGCTCGTCACCGATCTCGGCGACAAGCTCTCCGAGGAGGAGAAGACCGAGATCAACGGGAAGATCGCCGCGGTCGAGGAGGCCCTCAAGGGCACCGACGGCGGCGCGATCGACTCGACGAAGTCGCAGCTCACCGAGGTGCTGCAGCGCGTCGGCGCGAAGGCCTATGCCGATGCAGGCCCGACCGATGGTGCCGGCTCCGGCGACGGGAATGGCACCTCACCCGACGGCGAAGGCGCGACCGCGTCCGAGGACGAGGGCGAGGGCGAGGGCGAGACGATCGAGGGCGAGTACAAGGAGGTCTGACCCTCCTTCACCTTCTTGGACGCGCGGCCGACGCTCCACACTCGCCGCTAGACTGGACCGCGATGCCCTTCCGCCTCGCGACCTGGAACGTCAACTCGCTGAAGGCGCGCCTCGACCGCGTGCTGGCATGGACCGATCGACATCGGCCCGACGTGCTCTGCCTCCAGGAGACGAAGCTCACCGACGACGCCGTCCCGCTCCTCGACTTCAAGGCGCTCGGCTATGACGTCGCGCACCACGGTCCTGGCCAGTGGAACGGGGTGGCGATCGCGTCCCGCATCGGCTTGGACGAGATCGTGGCCGGCCTGCCGGCGGCAGACGGCTGGACCGATGACGGCGGCCGCTTCCTGGCGGCCACCTGCGGTGGCGTGCGCGTGGCGAGCATCTACGTCCCGAATGGCCGTGTCGTCGACTCGGAGTTCTACCTCGCCAAGCTCGACTGGCTCGCGCGGCTGAGCGGCTGGCTCGACGACAACGACCCCGCCACCGAGCTCGCGATCTGCGGCGACTACAACGTGGCGCCGGAGGATGACGACGTGTGGGACGTGAACGCGGTCCATGGCGCGACCCACGTGTCGCCGCGCGAGCGAGCGGCGGTCGCGAGGCTCCGTGCATGGGGGATGGTCGACGTGGTTCGTCAGTTCCATCCCGAGCCGGGGTTCTTCTCCTGGTGGGACTACCGGGCTGGCAACTTCCACAAGAACCTTGGGATGCGGATCGACCACGTCTACGTCACGGATCGCCTCGCCTCGCGCGCCGTCGCCGCCGAGCGGGATCGCGACGCCCGCAAGCCCTCGACCTACCCGGGGATCCCCTCCGACCACGCCCCGCTCATCGTCGACTTCGCCGATCGCTGAGCGTCACGCCAGCGGGCGGATCGCGACACGCCGCTCGATCGCCCGCGGATGGTTGAAGCGGAGCATGCGGTCCGCCTCGTCTCAGACGGCCTCCTCCTCGGGCGGGCGAAGCGGCCGCACCGCGTCGACCCGCGCCTCGACCGCAGTCCCGGACTCGCGCGCGTACCAGGCACCGGCGAGCTTCCCGTCGACGAGGAACGAGCTCGGATACGGCCCCTCCCGGTAGAGGAGGCGCCGCCGCGTGGCATCGTCCACGAAGCGTGAGCGGTCGGCGTGGGCCAGAAGGACGTTGTCGAAGTCGGCGAGGAAGCGCACCGGGGCCAGCAGGTCGGGATCTGGTCGCGGGGCGTCCGGCAGGTCGAACAGCTCGCGGCCCCGCTCATCGCGGAACGTGACGAGCTCCGGCCGCAGCCGCGCGAACGCCTCGTCGAGATGCGTCACGCCCGACCACATCTGGGCGTCGGCGACCGATGCGGGTCCGTAGGCGGCGAGATAGCGACGCAGGATGGGGCGCGGATCGACGCTGGCCGGGACCCGCATCGCCGAGCCAGGCGTCGAGCGGCATCATGCGCACCGCGCCACCGCGGCCCCACATCCCGCGGGGCGGGACCTGGACCATCGGCACGAGGGCCTTCACCGCATTCGTGACGGTGACGTGGTCGGTGGCCTGCGGCCAGCGGGCGGTCGTCTCGGCGAGCAGCTCGCCGTGCGTGCGTGGCGTCTCGGCGGCGAACGCGTGCATGACCTCTCGGAGCTCACCGAGGTCCACGTCGCGCAGCGCCGCGAGCCACTTCCCGCGCACCGGGCGCTCGCTGACGCCCTGCGTGAACGCGCGCAGGAGTGGCGCGTCCCGATCCGTGACGAGATGGATCGTCTGGCGCATGAACCAGCCGCGCACGAGGCGTCGCTCAGCCAGGAGCGCCGCGACCGCCTCCGGGTCCACCTCCACCAGGCGCGACCAGAGGGTCAGGTACCAGCTCTTCGCTGTCTGCGCCTGGAGGCCGATGAGGTGGCCGATCGCGTCGTAGGGCTCCAAGGCCACGCGCTCGATGAGGTGCTGGCGGGCAAGCGTGGCCCGGTTGAGGGCGCGATCGCTCAGGATCGGGGCGGCAGTGGTCACCCGAGACGTCGCAGCGCGCCGGCGATCTCGCGCCCGACCTTCGTGCGCGGCCATGTCACCCGCTCGCCGCCGACGAACCCGCGGTACGCCTGGACCGCGGTCGCCAGCGCCGGGAAGAAGTCCGGCTCCTCCATCGGTCCGAAGCCATCCTCGAACCAGATGCCGAGGACCTGGAGGTCCGGGTTCGCCTTCTCGCGCCGTGGCTCGATGCGGCCGATGAGCCGGTCGCGGTAGAGGATCGGCAGCGCGTAATACCCATGGCGCCGCTTCGCCGGCGGCGTGTAGATCTCCCAGATGTAGTCGAAGCCGAACAGCGTCCGCATGAGGCGCCGATCCCAGACGAGCGGGTCAAGCGGCGCGAGGAAGGTGACCGCTGGTGGCGTCGGCTCGCGCTCGGCCTCCTCGAGCAGCGGCAGCTCGTCGCAGAGCAGGTATCGGGTCGCGCGCTGGCCCTCAACGTCGGCCGGGACGAGCGTCCCGTCGTCGACGAGCTCCGCGATGCGACGCCGCCGATCGGCCGTCTCGCCGGTTGCGTAGAAGAGCTCCGCCTGCCCGGTCGCCGCCATGAGCCCGATGGCGCGGAACCGCGATAGGAGCCGATGCCGGTTCGCGACGTCCTCCGGCTCTCGCAGCGCCAGCAGCTCGGCGGGCACGAGGCGCTCGATCAGGTCGTAGAAGCGGCGGCCGCCCTGCCGCCGCGCGATCCCGACCCGCCCGGTCACGAACAGCGCCTCGAGCACTGCGCGTGCCGCCCGGGTTGGTGCCCACCACCAGTCGATGCTGTGGGCGTGCTCGCGGAAGTCGGCGGTGGAGAGCGCGCCATCGGTGCGGATCCGCTCGAGGATCGCATCGGCCACCGCGCCCTCCTCGGTGAGGATCCGGCCGTTGTAATGCTCGGCCGAGTTCGACCACTGGAGGGCATAGTGGGGGAGCTCGGCTATCGGCACGATCGAGAGCATCTTGTTATACATCTCGATCAGCCGCCGCTCAGGGCCATAGAGCCAGTGGTCGCACCACTCGCGTCGGTAGCCCGCGATCCGCGCGTGGAGCACGAGATCGTGGTTACGCGCGCCAGGCACCTCGATCGGGTCGAACTGGAGGCTGCCGAGCCGATCCATCACCGCGAGCACCGATTCCGGCTTCGCCGGCAGCGCCCGCGGCGGCGCCAGCAGGTGGCGGCGGACCAGGAATCGTCGGGCGTGCTCGGCGGTCAGCTGGATCGGCATCGTCATCGGTCTGCTGATCATGGTGCCGGATATGGCTGTCATCGATTGTCAGGTTTAAGCGAGACGTTGTCGGCAACCGTGCTCGCAAGTGTTCGGGTCTTCCGAACACTTGGGGAACCGGGTCGGGAGATGTCCACAGGGCTGGCACTCTGGACGTTCGAGTGCCAATCGGTATAATCCGCCACCGATGGCCATCAAGCGCGATTACTACGAGGTGCTCGGCGTCGGCCGCGAGGCGAGCGACGAGGAGATCAAGCGCGCCTTTCGCCGCCTCGCGCAGCGGCATCACCCCGATGTCGATGGCAGCGCCGGCGCCAGCGAGCGCTTCAAGGAGCTGAACGAGGCGTACCGCGTCCTTTCCGATCGGCAGCGGCGCACGGCGTACGACATGTTCGGCCACGCCGGGGTGGACGCGTCGGCGGCCGCGGGCGGGTTCGAGGGCTTCGGTGGCGGCTTCGGGCCGTTCGGCGACATCTTCGACGCGTTCTTCGGCGGCCAGCCCGGCGCGGGGCGCCGGCGCAATCGCGTCGTGGCGGGCGCGGATTTGCGCTTCGACCTGCGGATCGAGTTCGCCGAGGCGATCAGCGGCGTGACGCGCGAGATCAGCTTCCCGACGCTCGTGGTCTGCTCGGTGTGCGAGGGGAGCGGCGGTGAGCCGGGGTCGGAGCCTGAGCGCTGCCCGGAATGCAACGGGACCGGCGAGAAGCGGCGCGTGGCGCAGACGATCCTCGGCCAGATGGTGAACATCGTCGCCTGCCCGCGCTGCGGCGGCGAGGGCCGGATCATCACGAAGCCCTGTCACCGCTGCGCCGGCGAGGGGCGGGTGCGCGAGGAACGGATGATCGAGGTCGCCGTGCCGGCCGGGATCGACTCGGGCCAGAGGATCGCGCTCGAGGGCCAGGGCGAGGCGGGGCCACGAGGCGGACCGCCAGGCGACCTCTACGTCGCCGTCACCGTCGCCGACCACCCGGACCTCCTGCGCCGAGGGACCGAGCTCTACCACGAGCTGCCGATCACGTTCCCGCAGGCTGCGCTGGGCGCCACGATCGCGGTGCCGACGCCCGACGGCGGCGAGGATCTGGCGATCCCGGCCGGAACGCAGAGCGGCGCCGAGCTGAAGCTGCGCGGCAAGGGCGTGCCGCGGCTGCGCGGCGCGGGTCGCGGCGACCTGCACGTCATCGTGACGGTCGTGGTGCCGCACCGGCCCGGCAAGCGCGAGCGCGAGCTTCTGGAGCAACTTGCCGAGGTGAGCGGCCCGGCGAAGCTGCCGCGCGGCGGCATGATCGACCGGCTGCGTGACTTCTTCGGCTGAGCCGGCGGACGCCGACGCCATCACGCATGGGAGCTGGCTCGAGCTGAGCGTCGAGGTCGACGTGGAGGCGGTCGAGCCCGTGAGCGAGGTCCTCGGTCGCGTGGCGTCCGGGGGCGGGACGGCGGTCCGACCCACGCGCCTGATTCGCGACCCGTGCGATGAGCTCAACGTGCGCGAGGATCCGACGGCGCCCTATGTGGTGACGGCCCACGTCCCCGACGACGCCGCCGCGCCGGCGTGCGTCGAGGCGACCGAACGCGCGCTGTGGCATCTCCAGGCGTTCGGCCTGCGCCAGGTCGGCGCGCTGACGATTCGCACGGTGAACGCCGCCGACTGGACCGATGGGTGGAAGGCGCACTACGCCGCGCAGCGCATCGGCCGGATCGTCATCGTCCCGAGCTGGCTCGAGGAAACCCTGCGACCAGGCGAGCTTGCCATCCGGCTCGACCCGGGGATGGCGTTCGGGACCGGGCTCCATCCGACGACCCGCGGCTGCCTCGAGCTGATCCAGCAGGCGGGACCGATGCCGTCGCGCATCCTCGACGTCGGCTGCGGGTCGGGGATCCTCGCCCTCGGCGCACTGCGCCTCGGGGCCGGCCACGCCGACGCGCTCGACACCGACCCGCTGGCGGTGGCGGCCACGACCGCGAACGCGGCGGCGAACGGGCTTGCGGATCGCGTACACGTGGACGAGGGGACGCTGCCCGCGACGCCGTCGAGCGCGCCGTATCCGCTCGTCCTCGCCAACCTCGTCGCCAGCGTGCTCGTCGACCTCGCGCCGGGGCTCGCCGCGCACACCGCCCCGAGCGGCGCGCTGCTGGCGAGCGGCATCATCGAGGGCCGAGGAGCCGAGGTGCGCGCCGCGCTCGCCGGCGCCGGATTCGAGATCGCCACGGAGCGCCACGACGGAGAGTGGCTCAGCCTCCGCGCCGAGCGCCCGGCATGAGCGGCACGATCCATCGCTTCTTCGTCCCGCCGGGCACGGTCGGCGGGCGCGACGCACTGCCGCTGCCGGCGAGCATCGCGCACCAAACGCAGCGCGTCCTGCGGCTCCACGACGGGGAGCGGCTCGCCCTGCTCGAGGGTGACGGGATGGAGCATCTCTGCCTGCTCGGCGGCGCCGCCCTCACCGTTGTCGAGCGGCGCCCCGCGCGGGGAGAGCCGCGCCATCGGCTCACGGTCGTGCAGGCGCTCCTCAAGGGCGACGGGTTGGAGGCGGCGATCCGGGCCGCGACCGAGGTGGGGGCGGCCGCATTCCGGCTCGTCGTCAGCGAGCGCTGCATTGTCCGCGAGCTGTCGCCGCGCAAGCTGGAGCGGCTGCGCGCTGTCGCCCGTGAGGCGGCCGAGCAATCGGAGCGCGGCGTGGTGCCCGGCGTGGACGCGCCAATGCCGCTCGGCGAGGCGATCGGCCCAGGATCGGTGCTCCTGTGGGAGCGTGCCAACCCCGGCGTCAACGGCCTCGGCTCGCTCCACCCGCCCCACGCCGTCGTCATCGGTCCGGAAGGTGGGTTCACCCCGGACGAGGTGGCAACCGCCGAACGTGCCGGGGCGACGCTCGCCGGCCTGGGGCCGCGCATCCTGCGCTCCGAAACGGTGGCGAGTGTCGCGACGGCCGTCGTCTTGTCGCGGAGCGGCGACTTCGCCTAGGCTCGCCCCGACATGGATGAGCGCAACCGCGACCTGGACCTGGATCCCGACTGCCTGTTCTGCGGGATCGTCGCCGGCGACGTCCCGTCCGACCGCGTCTACGAGGACGAGGCCGTCATCGTCTTCCGCGACATCGCCCCCCGTGCGCCGACGCATGTCCTCGCCATCCCGCGGCGCCACATCGCTTCGGTCGACGACCTCACCGACCATGACGGCGAGGTGCTGGCCGCCCTCTTCGGGGCGCTGCGCCGGGTCGCACGCGACAGCGGCCTGCGAAGCTACCGGATCGTGAGCAACGTCGGCGCGGAGAGCGGGCAGAGCGTCTTCCATCTCCACCTCCACCTGCTCGGTGGGCGATCAATGAGCTGGCCGCCGGGCTGACCTCGGCCCGATTGACCGTGCCGGGACCCGCTGCTACCCTGCATCGGCTTGCGTGCCCCCCGGACGAGCACGCCGGCGGCTTCGAGCGCCACCCTACCTGGCGCGCCGTCGGTGGCATCGGTCCGTGGCCGGGACGAAATCAACAGCGGGAAGGAGGCGAGTCGTTTGGCAGAAGTCCGCGTGGGCGAGAACGAGACGTTCGAGAGCGCGCTGCGTCGCTTCAACAAGAAGATCCAGCAATCCGGGATCCTTGCGGAGGCGCGACGCCGCGAGCACTACGAGAAGCCCAGCGTGAAGCGAAAGCGCAAGGAAGCCAAGAAGCGGAAGGCTTCGACGCGCTCCTAGCACCAGCCAGACGCTCACTCCACCCAACGGCAGCGCGCGCGAAGGAGGTCACCACATGAGCTGGACCGATCCTCCCGCGCCCGCCCGGCGATTCCGCCGATGACGCTCCTGACTCGCATCGAGTCCGCCATGCGCGACGCGATGCGCGCCCGTGACGAGCTGCGCACGATCACGCTGCGCAGCGCGATGGCGGCCGCCCACAACCGGAAGATCGAGCTCGGCCGCGACCTGAGCGATGAGGAAGTCGTCGACGTCCTCGGCAAGGGCGTGAAGACGCGCCGCGAGTCGATCGAGATCTACCGCGCCGCCGACCGCGAGGACCGGGCCGCCATCGAGGAGGCCGAGGTCGCCATCCTCACCGAGTTCCTGCCGCAGCAGCTCTCCGCCGACGAGGTCGAGGCACTCGCCCGCCAGGCGGTCGCCGAGACCGGCGCCTCCTCGCCGGCCGACATGGGCCGCGTCATGGGCACGTTGAGCGCGCAGACCCGCGGCCGCGCCGATGGCCGGATGGTGAGCGAGACGGTGCGTCGCCTCCTCGCCGAGGCGGCGGGCTAGGCGGCCCAGATGAGCGGCACGACCGGCCGCCGCCGCGCCGGCGCCTTCATCCCGCGCACCCTCGCCGAGCTCGAGGCGGGCGGCCCCGGGCGCGCCGCGATCCTTCGCGCCGCGCTCATCGTGTCGCTCCTGGCGCTCGCCCTGTTCGCCGTGCTGACCGTCAGCATCGGCGGGTCGCAGGTCAACGTCGCCGTCGGCGACGTGGCCCAGGCCGACGTGCGTGCGCCGGATACCCGGACCTACCAGTCGGCGATCGCCACCGAGCAGGCGCGCCAGGCGGCGGCCGAGGCGGTGCCCGCGGTGTACGCCGCCATCCGGCCGCGCGCCGACATCGCCACGGAGCAGCTCAACGCGCTCGACGGGCTCGCCGAGGCGGTGTCGAGCGTGCTCGCCCAGAAGGCGGCGGGCGGGATCGATCCGGCCGAGCTGCCGGCCGCCATCCGGCGCGTCGCCCCGCGCCTGACCGAGGCACAGGCGACGGCCGTGGCTGGGATGATGCGCGCGCGATGGGACGCGATCGCCGCCGCCGGGCGCACGGTCGTCGAGGCGACGCAGGGCGGCTCCGTCCGCGAGGGCGAGCTCCAGACGGTCCAGCAGACGGCGCGCGCGAACGTGACCGCCGACCTGGCCGAGGCCGATCGGCAGCTCGCCGGCGACCTCGTCGTCGCCTTCATCACCCCGAACGAGCGCGTCGACGTCGACGCCACCAACACGGCCCGCGACCAGGCGCGGGGCACCGTCGTGCCGCAGGTCGTCACGGTGCGCGCGAACGAGATCATCCTCCGCGAGGGGCAGGCGGTGGAGCTGATCGACCTCGAGAAGCTGACCGAGCTCGGCCTCACCAGGCGCCAGGTGGCCGCGGGCACGCTCGCGGGGCAGGGATTGCTCTCCATTCTTCTCGCGGTGCTCCTCGCCGGCTACCTCTGGCGCTTCGAGCCCGAGATCTGGCATCGCAACCGGTCGCTGCTCCTGTTCCTGCTCGCCTTCATCGGCAGCGCGATCGCGATCCGCGTCGCGGCCGATCGGACGCTGTGGACCTACGTCGTGCCGACGAGTGCCGCCGTCCTGCTCATCGGCATCCTGCTCGGTGGCTCGGCGGGCGCGGCGATCGCTGTCTCGCTCGCCGCCGTGGCCGGCATCGCGAATCGCGACGGCCTCGAGCCGGCGATGTATGTCCTCGCCAGCGGGACCGCCGCCCTCGTCACGATCGTGCGCGCCGAACGGCTCAACGCCTTCGTGCGCACCGGCTTCGTCGTGGCGGCCGCGAACGTCGTGGTGCTGACCGCCTTCAACATGCTCGGCCAGCGAGACGTGGCGGCCGTGTTCCAGGGCATGCTCGCCGGCCTCGTCAACGCTGGCCTCACCGTGCTGCTCGCGGTCGGGTCCTTCGCGACGCTCGGCAACGTGTTCGGGATCATGACCGTGTTCCAGCTGCTCGAGCTCGCGAACCCATCGAACCGCTTGCTGCGACGGCTCCTGCTCGAGACGCCGGGCACGTACCACCACGCGGTGATGGTCGGCAACCTCGCCGAGCGCGCCGCCGAGACGATCGGCGCGGACGCGCTCCTCGCTCGAGTGGCGGCGTACTACCACGACATCGGCAAGATGCGGAACCCGCTGGCGTTCATCGAGAACCAGGCCGGCGCCCGGAATATCCACGACGAGCTGGACGCGCAGACGAGCGCGCGGGTCATCGCGAGCCACATTCGCGACGGGATCGACCTCGGCTACGAATACGGGCTGCCGGTCCAGATCATCGGCTTTATCCCGCAGCACCACGGGACGAGCAAGATGAGCTACTTCTACGGCAAGGCGCTGCGCGAGGTCGGCGGTGACGAGGAGGCGATCGATCCCGAGCGCTACCGCTATCCGGGACCCAAGCCGCAGAGCCGCGAGGCGGCGATCCTCATGCTGTCCGATGGGGTCGAGGCATCGGTCCGCTCGCTCGACAACAAGGACCCCGAGTCGATTCGCGCCATGGTCGATCGGATCGTGGATGACCGGGTCGCCGACGGCCAGCTCGACGACGCGGACCTGACCCTGAAGGACATCACCTCGATCAAGGACGCGTTCGTCTCGCAGCTGCTCGGCATGTACCACTCGCGCATCAAGTACCCCGACAACGTCGTTCCGCTCGCGCAACGCGAGCGCGCCTGACTCAGACCGATGCTCGTGCCTCGGCCAGGAGCCGCGGCAGGGGGATCGGCTCGGCCGGCGTCGGCTGCGGCTCCGCGAGCCGGAGCTGGTACCACGCCACGTCATGCCAGGCGCCCGCCTTGAAGCCGACGGCGTCGTACGTGCCAACCGGCCGCATGCCGATGGCGGTGTGGAGCGCGACGCTCGCCGGATTCGGGAGCGTGATGCCCGCGTACGCGTTGACGAAGCGCTGGCGACGCAGGATGGCCAGCAGCTCGTCGTAGAGGCGGCGCCCGACGCCACGTCGCTGCGCTGCCGCGGCGACGTAGACCGAGATGTTCACCGACCAGCGGTAGCCCGCACGCTCACGGTGCGAAGCCGCGTAGGCGTAGCCGATGACCGAGCCGCCGTCCTCCGCGACGAGCCACGGGGTCCGTTCGAGCGTGGCGGCGATGCGCGACGCCATCTCGGCGGCATCGGGCGCCACCTCCTCGAAGGAGGCGAGCGACGTCTCGACCGCGGGGCGGTAGATCTCGGTGACTGCGCCCGCGTCGCGGGCCGGATCCGCGAGTCGGACGATCACGCGCCCTCGGCGACGAGCTCGGCCGGGGCGGGTGCAGCGGATGGCGTCCGCGCGGCGGCGCGGCGTTCCGCGGACGGTGCCACGATCCAGGCGGCCAGGAGCCCGGCGAACGTGACGAGTGCGGCGATGACCATCGGTCGTGTCTCCTTCAGGGTCGTTCGGATCAGGGCTGGTAGGCGATCTCGCCGTGCTGCGCCAGGTCGAGGCCTGCCTCTTCCTCGGCGTGCGGCACGCGGATCGGGACGATGAGGTTGACGACGAACAGGATCCCGGCGGTGACCGTGGCGCTGTAGAGCGCCACCACGCCGATTGCGACGAGCTGGAGGATGACCTGGAACGGCGCCCCGCCGAGGAGCCCGTCGCGGCCGGCCGCATTGACCGCTACGGTCGCGAAGACCCCGGTGGCGAGCGCCCCGAAGGCGCCGCCGACGCCGTGGACGGCGAACACGTCGAGCGCGTCGTCGATGTGCGAGCGAAGCCGGAGCTGCGAGGCGCCGTAGCAGACGATCGCCACGCCCGCGCCGATGAGGATCGACGCGGCGGGTGTGACAAAGCCCGCCGCCGGCGTGATTGCCACCAGACCGGCGACCGCGCCGATCGCCGCCCCGAGCACTGACGGCGTGCCGCGATGAAGCCAGCTGATCGTCACCCAGGTGATGGCCGCCATGGCGGCCGCGGTGTTCGTGGTGACGAAGGCGGTGGCGGCGACGCCGTTCGCGCCGAGCGCCGAGCCCGCGTTGAAGCCGAACCAGCCGAACCACAGCAGGCCGGCACCGAGCACGGTCATCGGCACGTCGTGCGGCTCGGTGGCCGCCTCGATGAGCCCCGTGCGGCGGCCGATGAAGAGGGCGGCGACGAGCGCTGCTACGCCGCTCGACAGGTGCACGACCGTGCCGCCCGCGAAGTCGAGCACGCCGAGGCCGGCGAGCCAGCCGTGCGGCGACCAGACCCAGTGCGCGATCGGTGCGTAGACGAGCGTCGACCACGCCACCGCGAACAGGACGAAGGCCTTGAATCGCTTCCGCTCCGCGAACGAGCCGCTGATGAGCGCGGGGGTGATGATGGCGAACATCATCTGGAACGCCATGAAGGCGAGATGGGGAACAGTGGGCGCGTACGTGTCGCTCGGCGCACCGGTCACCCCCTCGAGGCCGAGCCAGTCGAGGCGACCGATGAGCCCACCGCCGGCATCGGGCCCGAACGCGAGCGAGTAGCCCCACAGGACCCAGGTGACGCTCACCAGGCCGAGGATGAAGAAGCTGTGCATGATCGTCGACAGGACGTTCTTGCGACGCACCAGCCCGCCGTAGAAGAGCGCGAGGCCGGGCGTCATGAGCATGACGAGCGCGCTCGAGATGAGGACCCAGGCGGTGTCGCCGGCGTTGATGGTGGCCATCGCGAAGCTCCTGCGGGATCGGTTGTGCAGTGAGCCTGCATGGACCGATGGCGCCGCGGCCACCCCTGATCGGTCGCGGGTCTGGCCGGTTGCTGTGCACTCTGCACAAGACGGACAGGGCATTGAGCAATCGGGCCGTGGCGCTTAGGATGCAGCTCTCATGGGCTGCACGGTCACCATCCACGAGCGCGTCGGGGCCGATCGCCTGTCGGCCGCCGTCGAGCCGACGCCGTCCGACGTCGCGCTGCGGCTCCTCGAGGCCGCGATCGGCGAGACGGTGCGCGTGACATTCGGTGGCGCGGCAACCGAGGTCGAGCTCACGCTCGCCGGCGACGCGGAGATGACGCGCCTCAACTTCGATCACATGGGCGAGCGCGGCCCCACCGACGTCCTCTCGTTCCCGCTCCACGAGTGGGTCGTCGAGGCAGACGGCTCGCACCTCGCCGACGACGACGGCGTGCGCCCGCCCGGCGCGATGCTGCTCGGCGACGTGGTCATCGACCTGGAGCAGGCGCTGCGCCAGGCCGCCGAGGGGCAGTGGTCGACGCTCGAGGAGATCGTCCTGCTCGCCATCCACGGCACGCTCCACCTCCTCGGCCACGACCATGCCGACATCGACGAGGAGGAGGCGATGCGGTCGGCAGAGCACGAGGTGCTGCGGACGCTCCACCGCCGACATCACGACATCGACTGGCAGCCCGGCTCGCTCTTCGACCGCGCCGGCCACGCGGTCACCTCGGGGACCTGAGCGGCTAGGCGAAGCGGTCCGCGCGAAGGCGCTCCGGGACTGCTTCGCCGTCGAGCATCGAGGCGACCGCGAGCGCGGCCGACGCCGGGCCGGTGCTGATCCCCCACGGCCCGTGTCCGGCGCATGCGGTGAGCCCGCTCGCCCCAGCGACCGGACCGATGAACGGACGCCCGTCCGCGGACTGCGGACGGGCACAACGACGGATCTCGACCACGCGCGCCTCGGCGACGCCCGGCAGGAAGCGCGCCCCGCGCTCGAGCAGTGCGGGCGCCACCGCTGCCGCGTCCGGCTCCTCGACGAAGAACGTGGAGCCGAGCGCACTGCGGCCGTCGGCCGTGGCCAGGCTGAACACCGCGTGCGGCGACGACGGGATGCTCCAGCGGAAGGACCCGCCGATCTTCTCGCCGCCGATCTCTTCCTCCTCGAGAACGTGGCGCGGCGGGTTCGGCAGGGCGAGCTGGAGGGTGACGCCCCACGTGCGCCGGATGCGCACCGCGGCGCCGATCCGGTCGGGCAGAAGGGACGGCGTCCACGGGCCCGCGGCGAGGAGCACGGCATCGAACTCCTCGGTCGCGCCACTCGCGAGGCGCACGCCTCGGCATCGCTCGCCGTCCAGCCACGGGGTCGCCGGCTCGCCGAGGCGCACGGTCGTCCCGCGCTCAGTCGCGAGCGCTGCGTAGGCGGCCACCGCGCCATGCGGCGGCACCGGGTAGCCGGTCGCGACCCGGACGGCCGCCACGTCGGGCGCGATCGACGGCTCGAGGGCGCGCAGTGCGGCAGCATCGAGCAGCTCGGGACGAAGCTCCGGCGCGACGGCACGGAGCGCGTCGGCGTGACGGGCGAGGGCATCGGTATCCATCGCGAGCAGGAGGACCCCGGCGGGCTCGGCCGGCAGCGCGAAGCCGGGAAGCTCACGGTAGGCGGTCAGGGAGGCCGCATGGAGCGGCGTGAGCGAGCTGTCGTACGGGTGCTGGATCGACCCGAGGTTGCGCCCGGACGCCCCCGCACCGAGCTCCGTCGCCTCGAACAGCGTGACCCGCGCGCCGTGCTCCGCTGCGATCGCCGCCGCCGCGCAGCCGATGATGCCGCCCCCGATGATCGCCACGTTCACTGCGGGCCGAGGATATCGGAGTCTGCGGCTACCATCGGCGACGTCATGCACGTGATCTGCGGCCTCGGCAACCCCGGTGATCGCTTTCGCCTCACGCGCCACAACGTGGGCTTCCGGGTGGTCGACCTCCTGGCGGACCGATGGGCCCTCACGGGCCAGGGGCGCGTCCGCGACGGCGCCGCGGTCCTCGAGGCGCGGCTGCCCGCCCCGATCGGCCGGGTCCTGCTCGTGAAGCCGATGCGCTACATGAACATGTCCGGCGGCCCGTTGCGCGCGGCGCTGCGCCAGACGGACGTGGACGTCGCGTCGCAGCTGCTCGTGGTCTACGACGATGCCGACCTCGAGCTCGGGCGTGTCCGCCTCCGCGCCGATGGGTCGGCAGGCGGTCACAACGGGATGCGCGACATCATCGCCGCGCTCGGGACGAACGCCATCCCGCGCCTCCGGATCGGCGTCGGTCGCAGCGGGCGCGGCCTGCGCGGCCACGTCCTGGCGACATTCGGCGGCGACGAACGCGAGCTGGCCGACGAGATGATCCAGGTCGGCGCGGACGCCGCCGAAACCTGGCTGCGCGACGGCCTCGAGACGGCCATGAACCGCTTCAACGGCGCGGAGCCTGGCGGCGGCTGACACCACCTTGCCGGCGGCCTCTCGCAATTCGGAGCGAGGAGTAGAACCGGTACCATGCTTCGGCGCTGAAGATCTCCACCCGCGGCGGGGACCGCCGCGTCGCCACGCTCGTCGACGCCCTGGTGCCGCACCTGCCGCCAACGGGCGTCCTTCGCGTGCCGGCCAACGCGCGCGCGCCCCATCTGGCGGCACGCCGCGCAGCGCTGCCGCCGGCGACGCCGCTCGTCGTCGTCGCGCGGACCGACGACGAGGCGCACCGGCTCGCGGACGACCTTGCCGCCTGGATCGGGGCCGAGCACGTCGCCACGCTCGCGGAGCGAGCCGCCCTGCCGCTGGAGCGCGCGCTGCCCGAGCACGACGAGTCGGCGGCGCGGCTCGAGACGCTTGCGCTGCTCGCCGGGCATCGGCGACGGCTCGTGGTGGTCGCCCCGCTGCTCGCCCTCGTGCAGCGCACACTCGGCGTCGACCAGCTGCGCGCCGGCCGAACCCGGGTCACGGAGGGGGAGCGGATCGACCAGCGCGCCCTCCTCGCCGCCCTCGTGCGCGGCGGCTACGAGGCCGCGGTCGAGGTCAGCGGCGTCGGCGAGTTCGCCAACCGCGGCGGCATCGTCGACGTGTGGCCACCCGGCGCCGCCGAGCCGATCCGCATCGACCTGTTCGGCGACGAGGTCGAGTCGATCCGCGCCTTCGATCCCATGACTCAGGGCAGCCGGCGCCGGCTGGCCGAGGCGCAGCTCCTGCCGGCGAGCGAGTTTCTGCCGGCAGCTGGGTGGGAGGCCCTCGCCTCGATCCGCGCCGGCACCGAGCTGCTCGCGGCGGACCTGGCGCGCCTGGAGCAGGGGGACGTCGCCGAAGCCGCCGAGACCTGGGCCGCCTTCCTCACCGCGGGTCCCGCCGCCGACCACGTGCCCGCCTCGGCGCACGTCGTGCTGACCGATCCCGACGAGCTCATCGCACTGGCGCGCGACCTGGATGCGCAGGCCGTCGAACGGCGAGATGGCCTCGCGGCGGCCGGAGAGCTGCCCCTCGACGGGGCGGTGCCGGACGAGGCGGCGGTCTCGCTGGCTGCGCTCACAGCCCGCGCGGCCGAGCAGCTCGACGAGCAGGCCGGGGAGGAGGCCGGCTATCGGTCGGCGCCGGTGCTCCCCGGACGCGCCGAGCACCTCGGTAGCTGGCTCGCGACGGAGGTTGCGCCCGAGCGCCGAACGATCGTTACCACGGACCAGGCGAGCCGCATCGCCGAGCTCCTCGAGGTGGCCGGCCGGCCGGTCGCGCCCGCAGCGGAGCTGCGCGATGCGCCGCCGCGCGGCGCCATCGGTCTCGTCCATGGCTCGCTCACCGGCGGCTTCGTTCACGATCCGAGCGGGCTCGTCGTGCTGACCGATCGCGAGCTCTTCGGCGCGACCCGCATCCGGCGCCTCACCCCGTCGAAGCGGGTCGTCACGCGCGACCTCATCGGCAAGCTCGCCGCGGGCGACCTCGTCGTCCACGTCGACCATGGCATCGCGCGCTACGTCGGCATGACGCAGCGCGAGTTCAGCGGCGACGTGAAGGAGTATCTCCAGCTCGACTTCGCCGGTGACGACAAGATCTTCCTGCCCGCCGACCAGATCGGGCGCATCACGCGCTACGCCGGCGGCCCCGCGCCGTCGCTGAGCCGCCTCGGTGGGACGGAGTGGGAGCGCACGAAGACGCGCGTGCGGCGGGCGGTGAACGACCTCGCCCGCGAGCTGCTCGCGATCTACGCCGCGCGCGAGTCCGCGCAGGGGTTTGCGTTCTCCGCCGATACCACTTGGCAGCGCGAGCTCGAGGAGAGCTTTCCATACACCGAGACGCCGGACCAGGCGCGCAGTATCGAGGAGGTCAAGGCGGACATGCTGCGCCGGCGGCCGATGGATCGCCTCGTCGTCGGCGACGTGGGCTACGGCAAGACCGAGGTCGCCTTGCGCGCTGCGTTCAAGGCCGTCCAGGACGGCCGCCAGGTCGCGCTCCTCGTTCCGACCACCGTCCTGGCGCAGCAGCACCTCGGCACGTTCGAGCGCCGCCTCGCCGCATTTCCGGTCGAGGTGGCGATGCTCAGCCGCTTCGTGGCCAAGCGCGAGCAGGAACGGATTCTCGAGCGCGTGGAGGACGGCAGCGTCGACATCCTCATCGGTACGCATCGCATCCTCAGTCGCGACATCGCCTTCGCCGACCTCGGCCTCCTCATCGTCGACGAGGAGCAGCGCTTCGGCGTGTCGCACAAGGAGCGGCTGAAGCGGCTGCGGACGGAGGTCGACGTGCTGACGCTCTCGGCCACGCCCATCCCGCGCACGCTCCATCTGTCGCTCGTCGGCATCCGGGACCTGTCGGTGATCGAGACGCCGCCCGAGGCACGCCTTCCCATCCAGACCCGGATCGCGGAGGACGATGACGGCCTGGTGCGGGACGCGATCAACCGCGAGATCGACCGCGGCGGGCAGGTCTTCTACGTCCACAACCGGGTCGAGACCATCGAGGCGGCTGCGGCGCGGATCCGGCGCCTCGTGCCGCGCGCGAAGGTCGCCATCGGTCACGGCCAGCTGGCAGAGGGGAGCCTCGAGCGGGTGATGCTCGACTTCGCGGATGGACGCTTCGACGTCCTCGTCTGCACGACGATCATCGAGTCGGGGCTCGACATCCCGAACACGAACACGATCATCATCGTGCGCGCCGACACGTTCGGGCTGGCGCAGCTCTACCAGCTCCGCGGGCGCGTTGGCCGCTCCGACCGGCGCGCCTATGCATACCTGCTCCACCGGCGCGGCAACCCCCTCACCCCGATCGCACGGAAGCGGCTGCATGCGATCTTCAGCGCCTCCGACCTCGGCGCCGGCTACCAGATCGCGCTCTCGGACCTCGAGATCCGGGGCGCGGGCAACATACTCGGCGCCGAGCAGCACGGCTTCATGGCCGCGGTCGGCTTCGAGCTCTACACACGCATGCTCGCGGAGGCGGTCGAGGCGCGAAAGGGCAACCGACCGATGCCCGATCCCGCGCCGATCCGGCTCGACCTCCACGGCAGCGCCTACCTGCCCGACGAGTACATCGCTGATTCGGGTGCCAAGCTCGAGACCTATCGCCACTTCGCGCAGGTCCGCGCCGATGCCGACGCCGAGGCGCTGCGCGCCGATCTCGTCGACCGCTTCGGAACGGTGCCGGCCGCGGTCGAGGGCCTCTTCACGGCGGTGCGGGTGCGGATGGCGGCCGAGCGCGCGCACGTTCCCGAGGTCCACGCCGACGAGCGCACGGTGACCCTGAAGTGGTCGCGCGTGCCGGATCGCTACGAGCTGAACGTCGCGCTCCAGGTCGCCGGCCTGCGCCCGACGATCGGCTCGAACCAGGTGCGCATCCCGGTCGCCGCCGGGCGCGACCCGATCGACGTGGCGCTGCGCGCGCTCGAGGCGATCGCCGAACCGCGGGTACCATCGCCCGCATGAGCGACCGGGGCCAGGTGCGGCTGCGCACCGTGGACGTCGACGACATCGAGCTCGTCGACCGCTGGGAGGCGGACCCGGTGCTCAAGGGCGAGTTCAACGACTTCGGGATCCCGCCACACTCGATCCGCGACAGCGTCGAGGCGGGAACGGTCATCGGCGACGACCACGGCATGCTCATGATCGAGCGCGCGGACGACGCGACGCCCATCGGGACCGTCGGCTGGCGCGCCGCGCGCTACGGGCCGACGAGCGGATCGCGCGCGTGGCAGATCGGGATCCATATCGTGCCCGAGGGCCGCGGCCAGGGATTCGGCACCACGGCGCAGCGGCTGGTGGCGGACTACCTCTTCGAGACGACGGACGCCTTTCGGGTGGAGGCGTCGACCGACGTCGGCAACATCGCGGAGCAGCGCGCGCTCGAGAAGGCGGGATATCGGCGCGAGGGCGTCAACCGCGGTGCGCAGGTGCGGCCCGATGGACGCCACGACCTCGTGCTCTACGCCATCCTGCGAAGCGACGTGGTCGAGCAGCCGGAGGGCTGACCTCGCCAGTCCTCCGAGCGTACGGGTGGCCGCCGCACGGCGCGGGCGTATACTCCGAGGCGACTTTCTCGACCCGGGACGGGCGCACCCGTCCGGCGCCGACTTCACCGATGCCGCGCATGACGCGGTGACGACAAGGAGGCGACCGTGACGTCCCATCCACCCTTCGACCCGACCGGCGCGCGCGCGACGCTGCGCATCGGCGATCGCGATCTCACCTACTACCCGCTCAACGCGGCCGGCGCGACCGATCTCGCGCGCCTGCCGTACACCGTGAAGGTGCTCCTCGAGAACATGCTCCGCGGGGCCGCCACCAAGCCCGACCTGGTCTCGAGCGACGATGTCCGCGCGCTCGCGACCTGGGACCCGGAGCGTCCCGGCGAGGTCGAGCTGCCCTTCATGCCGGCCCGCGTCATCCTCCAGGACTTCACCGGCGTGCCGTGCGTCGTCGACCTCGCCGCAATGCGTGACGCGATGGCCGAGATGGGCGGCGACCCGGCCCGCATCAATCCGCTCGTGCCGGTCGACCTCGTCATCGACCACAGCGTCCAGGTCGACCAGTTCGGCACCGATGCCGCGTTCCTCATCAACGTCGACCGCGAGTACGAGCGCAACGGCGAGCGCTACGCGCTGCTGCGCTGGGCGCAGCAGGCCTTCGCCGACTTCCGCGTCGTCCCGCCCGGGACCGGCATCGTCCACCAGGTCAACCTCGAGTTCCTCGCCGACGTCGTCACCGAGCGCGACGGCGTCCTCTTCCCGGACACCCTGGTCGGGACCGATTCGCACACGACGATGGTGAACGGGCTCGGCGTAGTCGGCTGGGGCGTCGGCGGCATCGAGGCCGAGGCCGCCATGCTCGGCCAGCCGCTCTACCAGCCGCTCCCGATCGTCGTCGGCTTCCGACTCAACGGGGAGATGCCGGCCGGCTCGACCGCCACCGACCTCGTCCTCACCGTCACGGAGATGCTGCGTGGGCACGGCGTGGTCGGGAAGTTCGTCGAGTTCCACGGTCCCGGCCTGTCGCGCCTGTCGCTCGCCGACCGGGCGACCATCAGCAACATGTCGCCGGAGTTCGGCGCCACGGCGACCCTCTTCCCGATCGACGACGAGACGCTGCGCTACCTGCGCATGACCGGCCGCAGCCCGGAGGTCATCGAGCGGGTCGAGGCGTACGCCCGGGCGCAGGGCATGTTCCGCACGGATGACTCGCCAGAGCCGGCGTTCTCCGAGTCGCTCAGCCTCGACCTTGCCACGGTCGTGCCGTCCGTGGCCGGCCCGAAGCGCCCGCAGGACCGCGTCGCCCTGACCGATCTGCGCGACGCCTTCCACGCCGCGTTCCCGAATGGGCTGCACACCCACGCCGACGGGACAACCCACGAGCACGCGGCGGACCCCGCGGCCAGCGAGCGCGGGACGGTGGACGAGGCGAGCGTCGAGTCGTTCCCTGCGTCGGACCCGCCCTCCTACACGCGCGACCCGAAAGCGGAGCAGCACGCGTCGCCCGACGCGCCGCGGCACGAGCCGGCACCCACGCCGCGCGGCGCGCACTATCGGTCAGTCGCGGTGGGGGATGGCGAGCGTGCGTTCCGGCTGCGGTCCGGATCGGTCGTCATCGCCGCCATCACGAGCTGCACGAACACCTCGAATCCGTCCGTCATGGTCGCCGCCGGCCTCGTTGCCCAGAAGGCGCTCGCGCGCGGCCTGATGACGAAGCCCTGGGTGAAGACCTCGCTCGCGCCGGGCTCGCGGGCGGTCACCGACTACCTCGCGATCGCCGGTCTCATGGAGCCGCTCGAGGCGCAGCGCTTCAACCTCGTCGGCTACGGCTGCACGACCTGCATCGGCAACTCCGGCCCGTTGGCCGAGCCGATCGCGGCCGCCATCGAGGACAACGACCTCGTCGGCGTCGCGGTGCTCTCGGGGAATCGCAACTTCGAGGGCCGGATCCACCCGCTGGCACGCGCCAGCTACCTCGCCTCACCGCCGCTGGTCGTTGCGTTCGCGCTCGCCGGGCGCATCGACATCGACCTTGGCAGCGAGCCGCTCGGGACCGATGCCGACGGCCGCGACGTCTTCCTCGCCGACATCTGGCCGACGGCCGCCGAGGTCGCCGACCTCGTCGCCCGCGCGGTGAGCGGCGACGTCTTCAGCCGCAACTACGCATCGGTGTTCGACGGTGACGACCGATGGCGAACCCTCCCCGTGCCCGCCGGCGACCGCTACGCATGGGACAAGGCGTCGACCTACGTGGCGCGGCCGCCGTTCTTCGCGGGGCTCGCCGCCGACCCGGTGCCGGTCGCCGACGTCGAGGGCGCCCGAGTGCTGGCCATGCTGGGTGACAGCGTTACCACCGACCACATCTCGCCGGCCGGCAGCATCGCCCGTACGTCGCCGGCGGGAGAGTGGCTCGTCGAGCGCGGCGTCGAGCCGCGCGAGTTCAACTCGTACGGCGCTCGGCGCGGCCACCATGAGGT
>JBBQMC010000015.1:0-22575 GCA_038328565.1 Candidatus Limnocylindria bacterium | reverse complement strand
ACGATGGAGATCTCGTCCTCCCGGGTGTGCACGTGGGGACGGACGAGCGCGCCGACCGCGAACGGGTGCTCGCCGATGGCGAGCGCGCCGGCCGTGTCGGCGCCGTCGATCTTGAAGTCGACCCCGACGCCCGGCCCCAGGCGCCCATGTCGCCCGGCTCCCGGCTCCACCACCTTCAGCGTCGCGCCCTCGGTTGCCTGGGTCGTCATCGCCGGTTCCTCTCTTCGCTGAACAGGGGTGTACACCGAACCAAATGCGGACGCGAGTGTCAACCCTGAACATGCGGAGCCCAGCGGACGAGCGCCGCCCGTACCGCATGCGACGGCGTGCGGCATCGGTCGACGCCACGCGGCGGCGCATCACCGAGGCCGCGGTTCGCCTCCACACGACGGTCGGGCCATCGCGGGCGTCGCTGAGCGCGATCGCTGAGGCGGCGGGCGTGACGCGCGTGACCCTCTATCACCACTTCCGGGACGCGGATGAGCTCTTCGCGGCCTGCATGGGCCATTGGCGTGCCCTCCATCCGCCCCCGGATCCCACCGCCTGGACGTCGCTGGAGGCGTTCGAGCCGCGACTGCGCCGCGCGATCGGTGAGTTGTACGACTGGTACCGGGCGAACGCCGACGATCTCTATCCGATCTACCGTGACGCGGCCCACACCCCCGCCTCGAACCGCGCACGGCGGCGGGCGACGAATGAGCAGGCGGCGGACGCGATCTTGGCGGGGCTTCGCATCGCGGCGGGCGAGCGCCGCCGCGTCCGCGCTGCGGTGCTCCACGTGGTGGGGTTCTGGACGTGGCGCTCGCTCTCGGTGGAGGGCGGTCTTGCCCCGGTCGAGGCCTTCGAGACCGCCTTGGGCTTCGTGCTGTCGGTGCGCAGTGGACGGCATCGACGGCGTGATCCTGGGCGGCACCCGTATCATCCGCCCATGACCGATGCCGAGCGGATCGACGCGTACCTCGCGAAGCTGCCGGCCGAGCAGCGCGCGCTGCTCGAGCACGTGCGCGGCGTCATCGCGCGCGTCATCCCCGAGGCGGTCGAGACGATCAGCTACGGGATGCCGACCTTCAAGCTGCGCGGTAAGGGCGTGATGTCGTATGCCGGCTGGAAGGCGCACGCCAGCCTTTACCCAGTGACCGATACGTTCCTCAGCGCGCATGCCGAGGCGCTGGCCGGTTACGACCGAACGAAGGGCAGCGTCCACTTCAGCGCGGAGCACCCGCTGCCCGACGAGGTGATCGAGGAGCTCGTGCGCGCGAGGGTCGCCGACCTCGAGGGTGGCGGTCGGTAGCTCTGCGATACTCCGCCCCATGACCGACACGCCGCCCGCCGATACGCTCACCGACGACCTTGCCGCCACGATCGTGGCGTCGCGCCGCGCCGAGCGCGACCTGTTCGGGGCGCTCGATGACGAGGCACTCCATCGGCCGATCCGCGAGGGCGACTGGAGCCCGAAGGACCACCAGGCGCACCTCACCGCGTGGAAGGCGCGCCAGGCGGATCGGTTCGCCGCCGTGCGCGAGGGTCGCGAGCTGGCCCCGGGGCTCGCCGGCGAGGAAGAGGACGCGATCAACGAGCAGCTGCGCGCTGCGCGTGCGGCGTGGTCGTGGGATGACGTCGTCACCGAGGCCGACTCGACGGCCGAGCGGCTGGTCGGCGAGATCCGGCAGTCGGATCCCACCGCCATCCGGGACTCGGGGCGCCTCGTCGGCGGGACGTTCGGCAACGGCGTGCTCCATGCGCTCACCCATCTGCGCTGGCTGCGCGAGGCGGGCGTGCCGCTCGACGAGGCGCGGCTCGGCGCCTTCGCGGCCGAGGCCGAGTCACTCGTCCGCGCCGGCGGCCTGCCGGAGCGTGACCGCGCCGCGGGCCTCTACGACCTTGCCTGCTTCCACGCGCTCACCGGCCGGACCGATGCCGCCCGTGGCCTCCTGCGCGTCGCCTTCGCGCTGAGCCCGGAGCTCGTGGACTTCAGCCATACCGATCCCGACCTCGGCTCGCTCTCCAACGAGCTCGACGGCCTCGCCGCCGGCTAGGAGGTGTCCTCCCGCCACGGCGGGATCCCGCTGACGCCTTCGACCCGGATGCGGGTCACGTTGCGAAGTTTCGCCGGCGTAGCCGCTAGCGCGTCGCCTCGTCCATGGCCGCCGCGAAGCGTGGGATGGCGTCCTCGACCATCGCGTCCGAGGCGGTGATGCTGATCCGGAACCAGCCCGGCACCTCGACCACCGTGCCGGGCAGCACGAGGACGCGGTGGCGGGCGAGGATGTCCGCGAAGGCCCGGTCGTCGGGGATGGGCGAACGGGCCATCGTATAGAACGTGCCCTCGGGCATCGACGCGTCGTAGCCGAGCTCGCGGAGGGCCGGCACGAGCCGATCGCGCCGCCGCTCGAGCGCCCCGATGTCGATCGACAGCTTCTCGAGGTCGGCGAGCGCGTGCTGGAGCAGTGCATTCGGGTAGGCGTAGCCGGCGGCGAACTGCTGGAGCATGAACTCGTCGCGCAGCTCGGCGCGCTCCGGGAGCGTTGGCGGCACGGTGAGGAAGCCGATCCGCTGGCCGGGGGCGAGGAGTGTCTTGCCGTACGAGTAGGTGATCACCGTGTGCGGGTACACCTCGGCCGGGCCGTGGTACGTCCGCCCGTCGAACACGATCCGGTTGTACGGCTCGTCCGAGATGATCCAGACCGGATGACCGATGCGTGCGGAGGCATCGGTCAATGCGTCCGCCAGGGCCCGGAGGGACTCCGGCGGGTAGATCCGGCCGCTCGGGTTGTGCGGGCTGTTCACGAGCACCGCCCGCGTGCGGGGCGTGATGGCCGCGGCGACGCGCTCGACGTCGAGGTCGAATCGCGGTGGCTCGAGCCTCACGCGCACCGGCACCCCGTCGACGGCTAGGATGAGCAGCTCGTAGAAGAACCACGGCGGCGACAGGAAGATCACCTCGTCACCCGGATCGACGAGCGTGCGGAGCGCGACCGCCAGGGCCGCGAAGCCCCCGTTCGTCATCGCCACGTCGGCCGGATCCCACGCCATGCCGGTCCGATTGGTGAGGGTCGCGGCCACGGTGCGCTGGCTGGCCGGCTCGGAGAGCTTGTAGGCGAACCAGTCCTTGTCCAGCGGCTGGGCGTGGTGGCGCAGCGCCTCCACGTAGCTCGCCAGCGGCATCTCCTGCGGATTGCCGACCGCGAAGTTCGCGACGTCGGCCTGGAGATTCAGCTGCGAGAACGGCCCGCTGAAGAACGACAGGAACGGACCGATGCTCTCGCGAAGCCGATCGCGCGGGCGGCTGGCGTTGGTGGACGCGGTCATGCGGCCTAGCGTAGTCCGGCGCGCCGACCAGCGGAAGTGCTGCGCATCGCGTCGGCCATGGCGGCGACGCACGATAATCGCACCCGTGCCATCGCAGACCGGCTGGGGTCGCGACTTCGACCCTGATCGGCTCGCCCGCCTCGAACTACGCGCCTGGAAGGCGTACTACCGCCGCCAACCGGCGCGCCTCTTCGCGCTCCTCGTCCTCGCCAACCGGGCACAGGCACGTCGTGGCTGGATCTCGTCGGTCATGGGCGCGTTCTGGCTTGCCCGCGCCGCTTCTGGCTTCGCTCGCGCCGATGGCGACTATGACCGCTTCCTGCCCGATATCGGCCGCGGCTACCGGGCGCTCGGGATTCCGCCACAGCGGCTCCCCACCGTGGCGGAGCGGGAGCTGCGCTGGTGGGTCGTGCGGCGCGAGATCGGCGTCGCGGCCGGCCACGCGGCGGGGGACGCGATCACGGCGCTCTACGCGGCCATCTACGACGTGCCCGAGTCGGTCGTGGCCGAGGCGGGACGCCAGCGCGGGCTCGCAGCCGAGATCCGCGACCGCGGCGCGAATGCCGACCCGGATGGCCCGGCCGGCCGTGGTGCCAAGTACTGGCCGAAGGTCCGGCGCCTGCTCCGTCAGGCGTATCGCAGCCTGCGCATCGCCCTCGACGGGGCCTGAGACCACTCGAGGATCGCGCGACGGGCAGCTCGACGGTAGGATGGCGCCATGACTGATGCGCCTGTCGAGCACGACCAGCACCAGCACGAGTGGGAGATCGTCGGCGAAGCCGCGACCTGGCATCGGCTCCATGCCCTCATCGACCGCATCACGCCGGAGCAGGCGGAGATCCCCGGCTACTTCGAGGAGGGCTGGACCGCGAAGGACGCGATCGCGCATCTCGGCACGTGGATGGCGCAGGGTGCCGCCAACCTCCGCCAGATCGCGGCCGGCACCTACCGCGAGGGGGAGCTCGACATCGATGCCGCGAACGCGCGTTTCCTCGAGGCGATGCGCGACGTGCCGCTCCAGACGATCCACCTCCAGGTGTCGGCCGCCCACGGCGAGCTGATGGCCGCCTGGAGCCAGCTCCACGAGATCACGCCGCCGGCGGCGTTCTGGGTCCGGAAGGCCGGCCCGGAGCACATCGAGGAGCACGTGCCGCGGCTCGAGGCGTGGATCGCCGAGCTCGAGCGCCGGCCGCGCGCCTGAGCGGGCTCGGCTCGGGTTCCATCGGCAGGTGCTCGGGGGTAGAGTGCGCGGGGTGATCTGCGCCACCTGTGGCACGGCGAACGAGGCCGGCCGAAAGTTCTGCGGCGAGTGCGGCTCCGCACTCGCGTCCCCCTGCCCGCGCTGTGGGACGTCGAACGCGCCGGCGGTGAAGTTCTGCGGCGAATGCGGGCTCGACCTGCGCGCCGGCGGGACCGATACGGGCGCGGCTCCTGCCCCAGGACTCGCCAGCCACGCGACCGAGCGCCGGCTCGTCTCTGTGCTGTTCGTGGATCTCGTCGGCTTCACGACCGCCTCCGAGCAGCGTGATGCGGAGGACACGCGGGAGTTCCTGGGCCGCTACTTCGAAACCGCCCGCACGATCATCGAGCGCTACGGTGGCACCGTCGAGAAGTTCATCGGTGACGCGGTGATGGCCGTCTGGGGCGCGCCGACCGCCCACGAGGACGACGCCGAGCGGGCCGTGCGCGCGGCATTGGATCTCGTGGGCGCCGTCCCGGCCCTCGACGAGCCCTCCGGGACCCGGGCGCGCGGCGGCGTGCTCACCGGCGAGGCAGCGGTCTCGGTCGGCGCCATCGGGCAGGGGCTGGTCACCGGCGACCTCGTGAACACCGCATCGCGGCTTCAATCGGCGGCCCTGCCCGGGTCGGTCTACGTCGGCGAGGCGACGTACCGTGCCGCGGCGAAGTCGATCACCTTCGAGCCGGTCGGGGAGCAGGAGCTGAAGGGCAAGTCGGCACCCGTCGCCATCTGGCGCGCCACCGGTGTCGCATCACGACGGGGCGGCGATGGTCGGTCGTCCGGGGTCGAGCCGCCATTCGTCGGCCGCGACGACGAGCTGCGCCTCCTGAAGGACCTCTTCCATGCCACCGAGCGCGAGCGCAAGGCGCGCCTGGTGAGCGTCATCGGGCAGGGCGGGATCGGCAAGTCTCGCCTTGCGTGGGAGCTGGAAAAGTACCTCGACGGCCTCGTGGGAACGGCGTACTGGCATGCCGGGCGATCGCCCGCCTACGGCGAGGGAATCAGCTACTGGGCACTCGCCGAGATGGTCCGCCAGCGGGCCACGATCGCCGAGACCGACGACGAAGCGACTGCCCTCGACAAGCTGCGCGCGATCGTCACCGAGTGGGTCCCCGATGCCGCCGAGCGTGGTTGGATCGAGCCTCGCCTCGCCGGGCTGCTGGCGCTGGCCCCGATGCCACCCGGCACGCGAAACGAGCTGTTCGCCGCGTGGCGCACGTTCTTCGAGCGCATCGCCGCGCAGGGCCCCACCGTCCTCCTCTTCGAGGACGTCCAGTGGGCCGACCAGGGGATGCTCGACTTCATCGAGCATCTCCTCGACGCGGCTCGCCAGCTGCCGTTCTTCGTGATCACCCTCGCCCGCCCGGAGCTGCTCGAGCGCCGCCCCGGATGGGGGAGCGGGGTGCGGAGCGTGACGACGATGCAGCTCGAGCCACTCGCGCGCCCGGTGGTGGAGGCGATGATCCGCGGCCTCATCCCGGACATCCCGCACCCGGCGCTGAGCGCGATCCTCGACCGCAGCGAGGGGATCCCGCTGTACGCCGTCGAGACCCTCCGCATGCTCGTCGACCGCGGGCAGCTCGAGCGCGCAGCCAATGGCGACCACTGGAAGCTCACCGGGACGCTCGACCAGCTCGCGGTGCCGGAGACGCTCCAGGCCCTCATCGCGGCCCGGCTTGACGCGCTCGAACCGTCCGAACGGACGCTACTCCAGCAGGCCGCCATCCTCGGCCAGAGCTTCACGCTCGCGGGAGTGGCCGCGGTGGCGGGCGCCGACCCGGAGGAGGTCGAGCCGCGCCTCGCAGCCCTCGTGCGGCGCGACTTCCTCGTCCACGAGATGAACCCACGCTCGCCGGAGCGAGGCCAGTACCAGTTCGTGCAGGGCATCGTGCGGGAGGTGGCGCACGGCTCGCTGGCGCGGGCGGATCGACGGGCGCTCCACCTCGCCGCCGCCCGATTCTTCGAGTCCCTCGGCGAGGACGAGCTGGCCGGCGTGCTCGCCAGCCACTACATGGACGCGCACGCGGCGACGACCCCTGGGCCCGAGGCGGACGCCCTCGCGGCACAGGCGCGGATCGCGCTGCGAGCGGCGGCCGACCGCGCAATTGCGCTGCATGCGTACGACAACGGCCTCACCTACCTGGAGCAGGCGATCGCCATCACCGCCATCCCCGCTGATCGTGCCGCGCTCGAGGAGCGTGCCGCGGATGCCGCAGCGAATGGGAATCGCTACGCGGTCGCGGTTGCGCACGCGGAAGCCGCCATCGAGATCATGCGCGCCACGGGCGACCGGCAGGGCTTGCTGCGGGCACGCTCCGCCCGCGGATCGGTCGAGATGTCTCAGCATCGGGACCGCACCGCCGTGACGATGCTCCGCGAGGCGCTCGACGAGGCCGCTGATCTCCCGCCGTCGTTCGAGCGGGCTGAGGCGGAGAGCCAGCTCGCTCGCGCACTCATGATCCAGGGCTCCCCGGAAGCGGTGGAATGGGCGGATCGCGTGCTCGCCTCGCCGGCCGCGATCGATCACCCGGAACTGGTGCTGCAGACCCTCATCACGAAGGCGCCGGCGCTCCAGGGCCTGAAGCGCTGGAAGGAGACGGAAATCATCCTGCGCGGCGCCATCGCCGTGGCCGAGGCCGACGGCGACATGCAGGCCATGCTGCGCGCACGCAACAACATCAGCGGCATCCTCTCCATGGACGACCTGCGCACCGGGCAGGCCAACGCCATCGAGGCGTACCAGGTTGCGGCCCGCATCGGCGCGCGCACGTGGACGGGCCAGTTCCTCGGCTTGATCCTCGGCGACGCCCTCGAGCTCGGGGACTTCGACGCATGGGTCGACACGATGCTCGAGGAGACGGCGGGCTCGCGCGACTTCTACCGGGCCTGGGCGCTGTCCGAGGTCGGCCAGCGCAAGGCGCTGCGCGGCGAACCCGCCGAAGGGCGCCGGCTCCTCGCCGAAGCGATGCAGCTCGCCGCCGACAGCGGCCAGGCGGAGACGGGCCTCGGGGGAGCGCTGGCCATGATCGACGTCATGGAGGGTCGGTACCTCGAAGGATTCGACCGATTGCGCGCCACCCTCGATGCCGAGCAGGACTCCATCAATGCCCGCTGGGCCATCGTCGCGGCACTCATGGCCGGCACTGCGGAGCACGTCGCGGAGCTCGCCACGCGGATGCCGACGCTCCAGATCACGGGACGCCAGCGGCTGGCCTGCGAGGCCGCCCTCTCTGCCGGGATCACCCTGCTGCATGTGGCCGTGCCGCACGCCGCGGCCGCCGAGGGCGACGCACGCGGGCAGGTGATGCAGACGCTCGAGCTCGCGGATGCCTGCGGGCTGCTGCTCTGGCGCGCCTTCCTCGGCATGGCATTCGGGCGACTGGGCGATGGCCGATTCCCGGAGGCCGCGGCGATTCGCGCCGAGGGCGAGGAGTTCCTGCGATCCCGCGGCGCGGGGTCAGTGGTGGATGCCTTCGCCGCCTCGCTGGCGGGTGCGCCCGCTCCGGTCCGCGTCGACCCCGCCGTTCGTCCGGTGGCGGACGAGGTCCCCAGCGAGCGTTGACCGCCACCGCCTTCCCCTTGCCGGGCGGCGGTCCCGCCGAGGTGGCGGTTCCGGCGCCGGCGACCGGGGTGGGGGCGTGGGTCGGCGCCTCGAGCGCCGCGCACGATGGCGTGCACATGACCACGGAGCTCATCGGTCCATGACTTGCGGCGGGCACGCCGGCAGCTTCCACGAGCGGCTCATCGGTGTCGCGCTCGTGCTGCCGCTGCTCGGCCTGGGGCTGCTCATCTGGCAGCCGGAGCTCGACCTCATGTGGGAGCACCACCCGAGCCATTTCTGGCTCGTCCTCGGCACGGCCGCGGTGAGCGTGGCGCTCGCGTACCTGACGAACGAGGCCGCGAACCGGCGCGCCGACGCGCGCCTGAGCCTCATCTCGCTCGCCTTCCTCCTCAGCGCCGGCTTCCTTGCCCTCCACGCGCTCGCGACGCCCGGCGCGCTCCTGCCCGCGCCGAATGCCGGCTTCGTCGTCGCAACCCCGGTTGGCCTCTTCCTGGCCAGCTGCCTGGCGGCGGCATCGATCAGTCCCATTGCCGGCCCGCGCGCCGGCTGGCTGCTCCGGAATCGCGACGCGATCCGGAATGCGGCGATCGCGCTGATGGTCGCCTGGGGCCTCGTCTCGCTCTTCCGCCTCCCCCCGCTGCGCGGGGCGCTGCCCGCCGAGGAGGCGGTCGGACCGATCACGGCGCTCGCCATCGTGGCGGTGCCGCTCTTCGCGGTCGCCGCCTGGCGCTACTTCGAGATCTCGCGCCGCCGCCACAGCCCGGTGGCGCTGGCGATCGTCTCCGCCCTGCTCCTGCTCGCCGAGGCGATGATCGCCGTCGCGCTCAGCCGCAGCTGGCACCTCTCGTGGTGGGAGTGGCACCTGCTCATGACCGTCGCGTTCGCGATGATCGCGCTCGGCACGCGCGCCGAGTACCGGCGCACGCGCTCGCTGGTTGCGGCGTTCGAGCCGATCTACCTCGAGGCGACGCTGGCGCGCATCAGCCGCTGGCATGGGCGTGCGATCGGCGATCTCGCCGCCGCCGAAGCGCGGGGCGAACCGACCGGGCGGCTGCTCGACGACCTGCGACGCGACGGCGCCACGGCCGAGGAGCTCGACCTGCTCCGTGAAGCGGCGCGCGAGATCCGTCGCGTCGACGAGCTGTTTCGCCCCTACCTGCCACGGGACCTGGCGGCGCGGCTGCGGCGCGAGCCCGGCGCGACCCGGCTCGGCGGAGAGGAGCGGATCGTCACCGTCCTGTTCGCCGATCTCGCCGGGTTCACCGCCTTCAGCGAGGTCCACGCACCGACCGAGGTGGTCGCCATGCTGAACGAATTCTGGGCGGCGGTCGTGCCGGTCATCGAGGACGGGCACGGGGCGATCGAGCACTTCGCCGGCGACGGGGTGCTCGTGCTGTTCAACTCGGTCGTCGACCAGCCCGATCACGTCAGCCGCGCAGCGGGCTGCGCCCGCGCGATCCTCCGTGCGACCGATCCGATCGCGGCCACCCACCCGGGGTGGCCACGCTTCCGGATCGGCCTCAACACCGGGCCGGCGGTGGTCGGCAACGTCGGCGCGGCCGGGCGGCGGAGCTTCGCGAGCATCGGCGACACGACGAATCTCGGGTCGCGGCTCATGAGCGCCGGCGAGGCGGGCCAGATCGTCCTCGGCCCCGCGACGAGGGCGGCGCTCGAGCCGCAGGTCGCCTCCGGGCGGCTGCAGGTCCGCGCGCTCGGCGCGGTGCGGGTCAAGGGGAAGCGGGAGCCGGTGGAGGCGTGGCTGCTCGAAGACTCGTAGAGGACGCGCTCAACCGGGGTCCATGCCAGGCGGCGACGACCACCGAAGTGCTGTACGGCGGCGTTCGGTCAGTGCGCTGGCTTTGTCCAGGTCTCCCAGTCCCGATGCCGTTCCACGAGCGCCGCGCCACGCGGTGACGGCCGCGTTCGCCGGGGCGGTGCCGGGAGGATGAAGAGCGAGACCGCGAGCGCCGCGCAGAACGCGGCGAGCACCGCCGGCTGGCGGAGCGCGGCGACGACGCGGCCCGCGCCGGGCAGCCAGATGGCCGATGTGCCGACAACATCGCCGGCGAGCGGCCTCCATGGGTCCGGCGCTGGATTGCCGTCGCCCTTGAGCACGAAGCCGGACTGCCCCTCGCCGCCGATGATGCGGTGGACGACGACGAGGCCGGCGCCGAGCTCGCCGGCAGGCACGCGGTAGGCGACCACGTCACCGACCGCGTATCGGTCCGCCGTGCTCAGGATCACGAGGTCGCCGGTCGCGTAGGTCGGATTCATCGAGTCGCCGCGGATCACGATGTAGGTCGCCGGCCCGCCCAGGATCGCGGGTCGCAACGTGACCGCCCACAGGCCGGCGATCGCGGCGAGGACCGCGAAGCCGAGCCACCGCCGGACACGGCGCATCACGGGACCGCCACCCAGGTCACGATGAGCTGCGGGGCTCGGGCAAGCGTGCCGAGGTCCTTGCTGCCGGCGGTCCAGGTGCGGGTCGTGGCGGACCCTTCGACGTCGTCGCGAAGCATCCAGCCGCTGTTCGTCGCGGTGCCGGCGACCCAGCCGGCAACATCGGTCGTCACGTCGGCGCCGCTGATGTACGCGGTGTTCGTGAGGTTCTCGCAGCCGGCGGGGGTGCCGACGTTGAACGAGTCGGTCCGCGTGCCGCTGGCCGGGTTGTTCAGGGTCGTCCCGAACGGCTGCGTGTTCCAGGTCACGGTCGACTCGACCCAGGCGGCGGTCACCTTGAAGATGTCGATCGTGCGACACGCCGCCGGAAGCGCGGTGGAGAAGAGGCGCAACGTGGCGCCGCGGACCGTCGCGCTCGGGGCGATGGTGGGAAGGCACTGGGTGAGATCGAAGCGGAGGTAGACGCGCTGGTTCGCGGCCGCCGCCGAGGAGACGGTGTTGGCCGTCAATGTGCCGCCCGCGGTGGTCGCGTTCGCCTGGCGGACGGTTGTGTCGGCCACGACCGCCGCCGTCGCTGGCGTCGCCGTGAGGATGCACGTCCGAACCGGGGTCAACGCCTGCGCGGTCATCGACAGGCTGGCCGCCCGACCGACCGACGAGGTCAGACCGATCAGCAGGCCGATCGCCACGACAACGGTCGTGAGCCGCACTCCGAGCGTGCTCACGGCCCGACGAAGAGAAGGTCGACCTGCATCGCCGCCACGACGGTCTGCGGGACGGGGAGGGTGATCGTGACGCTGCCGCCGGCGCCGGGGATGACGGCCGACCCGCCGCTGTTCGTCGTCCCGGTGTTGACGGTGAGCTGGAGGGTGGCCCCGCCGCAGGCGGCGGGGATGCCACTGACGACCACCGCCGTCCAGGTCGTGGTGGTCAACGTCGGCGTGACGGTGAGCGCCGAGGTCGTGCAGCGCGTCAGCGCGGCGACGGTCGCGCCGAGCGAGGTCGACGCGAGGGCGAGCGACGCGGCCGCCCCGACGACCGCGGCGAGGACGGCAAGCATGAGCGCCGCGGCCATGCCGGCCGCGGCGCTGCGTGTGGGCGAGGCGGCGATCACCGCGCGCACCTCCACGGTGGGCAGCCCGGACGGGCTACCCGCTGATCACCACGCTGACGCCGGTGACCGAGGCGGCGCTTATCGGGCTCGCGAACGAGGCGGTGAAGCTCGTGCCGCTCGCCGGCGTCGTGCCGGTCGCCTCGCCGAGCGAGGTGCCACCCGCCGTCTGCAGCGTGACCTTGTACGGCTTGCTGTAGCAGGTTGCGGCGAGGCCGGTGACGGTGACGGACGAGACCGTATAGCCCGGCGTCGTCGCCGAGTAGATCGGGGTGTACGTCGCGTTCATCGCGCCGGCCTGGCAGGCCGCGACGGTCGTCGTCGCTGCGCCAAGGCTATCGGTCGTCAGGTTGAGGCTCGCCGCGAGGCCGTAGACGCCGGCGAACGTGGCCAGGGCGAGGAGAAGGGCCGCGATGGCGCGCTTCATGGCTGGGTGATTCCTCGTTGCTCGGACGCAGTCCCCCCAAAGACCGGCGCATCGTCGGCGCTGAGGAGCCGGGTGGCGAGAGTACTTTCGGCGAGTCAGCGCGCGAGCGAGGACCGCAGCCAGGCGATCGTGTCGTCGATGACGTCGGGCCCCTCTGGCTCGTTGTGCGTCTCGTGGCGCAGGCCCGGATAGACCCGTCGGGTGACCTGCGGGAGGCCTTCGAGCGGGGCGGACGCGCTCGACGGCACGAGCCGGTCATCGGCGCCATGGATGACATACGTCGGCATCCTCGGACCGATCCGCGCGGCCAGCAGGCCGCGCAGGCGGCGCTGCTCGGCGAACGCCTCCGCCCCGAATCGGGCCGACGAGGTGGTGACCATCAGCGGGTCAGACCGATTCCGCTCGTCAACCGCCGGGTCGCGCGACAGGATCCCGGGCGTCAGCCCGTTCGGGATCCGCAGCCGCGGCGTCACCCGGCCGAGGAGCGGGGCGATCGCCTGCTTCCAGCCCGCGATCGTCGAATCGAGCGCGGGAGAGGTCAGGATGAGGCGGTCCGGCAGCGAATCCGATCCCTCACCCATCGCGTAGCCGAGCGCCACGAGGCCGCCGAGCGAGTGGCCATAGAGGACGAGCGGCAGCTGGGGCGCCGCGTCCCGGGCGGTCGCGAGCTCACCGGCGAGCACGCGGTGGAGATCGGTCCAACGGTCCACGTGCCCACGGGGGCCTCCGGATCCGCCGAAGCCGGGGTGGTCGTAAGCGCGGACCGCGATGCCGGCAGCGGCCATCCGGCGGCCGACGTGGTCATAGCGGCCTGCATGCTCGCCGAGCCCGTGCACGAGCACGAGGGTCGCCCACGGCGCGCCGGTCGCGGGCCACGTGAGCACGCGGAGGGTGGGGAGATCGGCGGCGGACTGCATCGCGGCACGCTAGCACCGGGCGACCTCCTCCAGCAGAGCATCGTCGGTGCGCGGCTGCTCTAGGCTGGACCGGTGAAGGAAGTCGCGACGCGCACGATGACGCGGATCGTCCTGGGGGGGATGATGGGCAGTGGCAAGACGACCGTGGGGCGGGCGCTCGCGCGCCGGACCGGCTGGCCGTATCACGACAACGACGCGCAGCTTCGGGCCAGCGGATCCGTCACGGCGCATGAGCTCCTGGCCGCCACTGACGAGGCCACGCTGCGTGCCGCCGAGGTCGCCGCCCTCGACGCGATGCTCGCCCTCCCCGTCCCATGCATCGTGGCAGCCGCCGCCGGCACGATCGTGGACGCCGGAGCGCGGGCGCGCATCGCGGCCGCCGGCTTCGTCGTGTGGCTGCGCGTCGAGGCCGCCACGATCCTCGCGCGCGGGGCGAACGGCGGACGGCCGTGGCGCCCCGGCGATCGCCCGGCATGGGTCGCGCGTGCCGTCCGCGAGCGAGCGCCGCGTTACGCGGAGGTTGCGGACCTCGTGCTCGATGCCGACCGTCAGCCGCCGGAGCGCCTCGCCGCCGCCATCCTCGATCGCCTGGGCTGAGGCACGCTCCAGGACACCTGGCGGCCCGGCTCCTATGATGGGAACCCGTGTCCCAGCGCCGTGAAGCAACACGCCCCGCCTTGTTCGTGCGGCTGCGCGCGGCGCTCCCCGCCCTCGTGGCAGCGCTGCTCGCGGCCCTGAGCTTCGTGCCGCGCTGGATCGTGCACGAGCGCGAGCTCGCCGGCCCAGGCCAGCCGACGGAGATCCTGGCCTACAACGCATGGCACGGGCCGCTCGTCCCGCCCCTCGTCGGCGTGGCGCTGGCCGTGACCGCCGGGGCGCTCGCCGTCGCGCGGCTCACCGGCGAACGCCGCGTGTCGATGGGTGTGGTGTTCGCGGCCGAGCTCCTGGCCCTTGCGGCCCTCGTCGCGTTCGCGTGGCCCATCGCCACGTCGCGCGACGCGCTCGACGTCACGCTCACGCCTGGGTGGGCGACGTGGCTCGCGATCTGCCTTGCCGCGGTGGCGTGCGCCGGCACGGCGCCAGGCGTCCGCTGGCCGCTGCGTCAGCTCGCGATGCTCGCCGCCCTGGCCATGGTCCTCGGCGGCGCGCTCGTGGGCGGGCGTGCCGTTGGCCTGCGCTACGACACCGGCACCGGTGAGGGCCAGGGCAGCGGGGCGGCGGCGATGGTCGAGTGGACGCCTTACGCCGGTGGCCCCTCCCAGCCGCCGCTGAAGACGGTTTCCTCGCGCGGCCGGCGCGCCGTCCCCGGGGCGGACTTGGGCCGCAGTGCGCTCGCCGTCGGGTGACCGATGGCGACGACCGTGCGCACCATGCGGTCCTCGGACAGGCCAAGCGCCTCGGCCACCGTTGCCCGCGCCGGCCCGATGATCCAGGCGATGCCGGCGCGGAGCCCGATCAGGTTCGCCGCGGTGAGGATCCGCTCTGCCGCGCGCGCCTCGTCATAGGCGAGTGAGATCGCCCGCTTCGGGTCGACCGGCATCGCGATCGCGATTGCCGCGGGCGCCGTGCGCAGCGAACGGGTCTGCGGCATGCCCGCCTCCGCGATGCGGCTGATGGCGGAGCGATCGGTGAGGATCACGAACCGCCATGGCTGCGTGTTCTGGCTGCTGCCCGTCCAGCGCGCGACGTCCGCGATCGCGTCGAGCGCGGCGGCGTCGACCGGGCGGTCGGCCAGGAACTCGCGCACCTGGCGTACCCGCAGCAGCGGACGCACGGCCTCCCGCGGATCGGTCATGCCCGAAGCGTAGCCGTATCAGGGCGTTGGCGCTCCATCGTGGGTGGCGAGGTACACGTCGGTCGTGGTCGAGCCGGTCCCCAGTCCAAGCTCCATGTAGTAGCGAAGCGTGGCGCCATCCCAGAGGAGCGCCGTGTCCCACGTCTTGGCGTTGATCGGGAAGTCGGCGGCGGTGATCACCGGCCCGTCACCGTGGCGCGTCCACGTCACGCCGTCGCTCGAGGTTGCGAGGCCGCGGTTCGTGAGCGTGCGGCTGGCGTAGACCATCACGTAGCTGGCGTCGGTGCGCTGGACGCGCGGGCGATCGAGCTGGCCGCCCTCCCATTGCGCGGTCGGGGTGAGGATCGGTTTGTCGTGCTTCGTCCACGAGACCCCATCGGTCGAGGTCGCGAGACCGATCGAGCCAGCCGGCGTGCGGGGCGTGGCGCCGGCGGCGTAGTACAGCGCGAACCCGGCGTCGGTCGCGACGACCGACGGCCATGCCACGCCACCGTCGTCCCAGGCGCCATCGGCGCCGGCGGTCAGCACCGGTTCGGGGGCGACCGTCCACGGGCCGTCGGGCCCGGGCGCGGTGGCACGGCCGATCGACCACGGATCGGTGAAGTTGATCGAGGTGAACAGCAGCGTCCAGGTGCCATCCTCGGTCACGAAGGCGGTGGAGACGTCCGCGCCCGGATGCGCGAACGGCACCTCGTCGCTTGTGAACGCCGGTGACGAGGATGCGCGCTGCCACGTCCTGCCATCGGTCGAGGTCAGGTGCGGGAAGCTGACCTTGCCCGGCCACGCGGTGAACGCGTTGGCGAACATGTGGTAGGTGCCGCCAGCATCGATCGTCACGGCGCCGGGGTTGAGGAACTTCTCGTCGGGGAAGCCGGCCAGGGTCCGGTCGACGGTGGCAGTCGGCCCGCCGGGGAAGGTGAAGAACGCCTCGCCCGGCGTCGCGCTCCCGGATACTGGGGCGGGCGCAGAGATGCTCGCGCCCCCGCACGCCGCGAGCGCGAGGACGGCAGCGGCGGCGAGGCCGGCTCGGATCGGGTGGCGTGGCATGTGAGCTCCTCCTGGGACCGTGGTCGGGCATGAGGAAGAGCCGCCGCCCCAGCGGCATGTGACAACCCGGGTCGTGGCTCAGGGCGCGCTGCCCGCCGGTGGACGCCTCGGGGACCATGGCGAAGCCGATCACGGTTGTCACACGCCGGCGCGCCGGCGCATCGAGGTGGCATGCGACCGATGCGCCTGAGCGCCCTCGCTGCCGCCCTCGTGCTGGGCCTCGCCGCCTGCGGCACGCCGAGCGGCACGGTATCGCCGCGTGGGTCTGCCGCGGGCTCGATGGTGACCGATGCCGCGGCGGCGGACCTCGAGCGGCTGCTCGCCCAGCTGGAGGCGATCCACCCGGACCCGTTCCACGGCGTGCCGCGCGCGGACTTCGCCGGCGCCCTCGACGACCTGCGCGATCGCCTGCCGCAGCTGGCACCGGAGCAGGCCGTGGTCGAGCTCATGCGCGTTACCGCCCTTCTCAGTCGCGAGGGCCGCGACGGCCACGAGTTCGCCCTGCCGCAGCTCGCGATCGAGCCGCCCGTGCTGCCATTGCGAATCTGGCAGTTTCCCGAGGGCTGGATGATCACCGATGCCGCCACGCCGCATGGCGACCTTGGGGGCACGATGCTGCGCGCCATCGACGGCCACCCGATCGACGAGGTCGTCGCGGCGGTGGAGCCGCTCGTCCCGCGCGACGGCCCGGCGACAGTCCCCGGCTTCACCCCGTACCTCCTCCTGCGCGGCGTCGTGCTGCGCGGGCTCGGCATCATCGGTAACGGCGACACGGTGGACCTCACCGTCGCCGACGCCGCCGCCGAACGGACGGTCAGCGTCTCGCTCATGCCGATCGCCTCGTACATCGATTGGGCCGGGGACCTCGGCATGGCAAGCCTGCCGGAGCGTGACGGCCTGCGCTTCACGTACGAGCGCGGCGTCTTCTGGTGGGAGGAGCTCCCAGGTGGCAAGCTCTACGTCCGCTACGCGCAGGTCCAGGCGGCGCCCACACAGGAGCTTGCCGCCATGGCCGAGCGGGCGCGCGCGCCCGACGTCCGCTGCGTGATCATCGACCTGCGGCAGAATCCCGGCGGCGACAACCACAACAATGCCGCGCTGCTGCGCGTCCTCACCGATCCGGCGATCGACGTCGCCGGACGCCTGACGGTCGTCACCGACCGGCTGACCTTCTCGGCTGCCTCGAACCTCGCGACCCAGCTCGAGCAGGCAACGAGCGCCCGTTTCGTCGGCGAGCCGATGGGCGGCGGCCTGAACTTCTGGGGCGATGCGCGCTTCGTGCAGCTCCCGCACTGGCCGATCCCGATGCAGGTCGGCGTCTCGAGCCGCTACTGGCAGCTGAGCTCGCCTGATGATCCGCGCCTCTCGATCGAGCCCGACGTGGCGGTCGAGCTCACCGCGGACGACTGGGCGGCCGGCCGCGACGCGGTCCTGGAGGCCGCCACCGCCGATTAGGCCAGGGCGCTGCGGGCTGCCGCTCGACTAGGATGCCGCGCATGACCCGCCCGCGCCGCCGCCGACTCGGCTGGATTCGACGCCCGGTGCGGCGCGAGTACGCGGAGCGCTACCTCGCCCTGACCCTCGTCTCGTTCGCCGCCACCGTGATCGCGACGCGCTGGTTCCTCCAGCTCACCGGCTTCCCGAGGATCGGGGGCGGGGACCTCCATATCGCGCACGCGCTGATCGGGGGCCTGCTCCTCTTCGTGGCGGCCCTGCTGCCGATCGTGCTTGCCGGCCGCAGCGTTTACCAGGCCGCCGCCGTCATATCCGGTATCGGGATCGGTCTCTTCATCGACGAGGTCGGGAAGTTCATCACGAGCCAGAACGACTATTTCACTCCGGCGGCGGCGCCGATCATCTACGCCACGTTCCTGCTCGCGGCGCTCGTGTGGCTCCGCCTACGACGCCCCGAGGCCGGCGACCCGCGGACGAGCCTGCTCGGCGCGCTCGAGCTGCTCGAGGAGTCGGTGGAGGGCGACCTCCAGCCTCGCGAGCGCGACGAGCTGCTCGCCAAGCTGCGCGCCGGGCTCGCCGCCGACGGGCCGGAGCAGCGTCGCCTCGCCGACACGCTGCTCGAGTTCATCGAGTCGCGCTCGCTCGTCGTCGTGGCCGACGTGCCGGCGCCCGTGGAGCGGCTGCGTGCGTGGTGGACCGCACGCCGCGACCGCTGGCTCGGGGGCCGCGGGCTGCGGCTCGTCATCGTGGCCGCGCTCCTTGTCTCGGGTGCCGATGCGATCGTCGCCCTGCTCGGCATCGGCGGCCAGGTTGGCACCGACGCGATGCCGGCCGGCAATCGCATCTTCGCGCTCACCGTGGCGCAGCTCCTCGTCGAGGGCGTGGCCGGCGTCCTGCTCGTCGCCGGCGCGGTGCTCGTCGCGGCCGCTGGGCGGCATCGGCTGGGGTGGAACCTCGCCTACTTCGGCCTGCTCGTCGTCCTCGTCCTCGGCGACCTGATCGCCTTCTACGTCCGCCAGTTCGACTCGATCTTCGCGGTCCTCCTCCACGTCCTGCTCCTCGTGGCGGTCGTCGGCTACCGACGCGAGCTCGAATCGGAGCGGGACGTCCCGGCGCGCGCGAGCCCGGACCCGGCATGACGCCCTGGGAGCGGCGCGTGAGCCGCCGCGCCTTCCTCGTCGCGGGCGGGCTCGGCGTGGCCGCGTTCCTCGCCGAGGCGGGCGGGACGGTGGTCCGCGCGGCGATGGGCGGCGCGGGGAGTTGCGTGACCGAGCCGCGCGGCCTGGCCGGGCTCGTGAAGCGGTGGCTCGCGGCCCCGCGCGTCGCGCTCGAAGAGGTGGCCGTGCCGCCGCTGCCGCTCGCTCCCGCCCAGCCGATCCTGCGCGCCGCCTTCCGGCGTCCGGGGCTGCGGGTGAAGATCGGTCAGATGCTCATCGTCGGCTTCCATGGCACGTCCGCCGGGCCGGGGACCGAGATCCACGACGAGATCACCGAGCTCGGGCTGGGCGGCGTCGTGCTCTTCGACCGAACCGGCGGTTCCCGGGGGGCGGTGCGGAACATCAGCTCGCCGACCCAGCTCCGCGGGTTGACCGCGCAGCTCCAGGCCGCTGCCGCCGTCACGCCACCAGGGACGGCGCTCGTCATCGCCGTCGACGAGGAGGGCGGCAGCGTCGCCCGCCTCGGGACGCGCAACGGGTTCCCCGCCACGATGACCGCCGCGAGCCTGGGCGTGCGCAACGACGCCGCCTTCACGACCGCGCGGGCCGCGGCGATCGGCCGCACGCTGGCGTCGGTCGGCATCAACCTCGACCTCGCCCCGGTCGTCGACGTCAACCTCAACCCGTCGAACCCCGCGATCGGCAGCAACGGTCGCAGCTTCTCCGCCGATCCGGGCCGCGTCACCGTCCAGGCGCGGGCCTTCGTCGCCGGCCTGCGGTCACGGGGCGTGCGGGCGACGCTGAAGCACTTCCCGGGGCAGGGAAGTGCCACCGGGGACACGCACCTCGGCGTCGTCGACGTGACCCGACACTGGACCGATGCGGAGCTCGCCCCATTCGCCGCGCTCGTCGCCTCCGGCGACGCGGACGCGGTGATGACCGGCCACATCTTCAACGCGCGCCTCGACTCGTTGCGCCCGGCGAGCCTGTCGCACGCGGTCGTCACCGGGCTCCTGCGCGATCGGCTCGGCTACAAGGGCGTGATCGTGAGCGACGACCTTCAGATGGGAGCCATCCGCGCCGTCTACGCCTGGGAGGAGGCGGTGGCGCTCGCGGTCGAGGCCGGGATCGACCTGCTGATGATCGCCGACCCCCCACAGGGCGGGGGCCTCGTCGGCCACACCATCGACGTGATCGAGGATCTCGTGGCCTCGGGGCGAGTCAGCGAGGCGCGCATCGACGCCTCATACGACCGCATCCAGCGGCTGAAGGCGACGCTGCTGCGCGCGCCGGCGTGAGGCCGCTCGTCGCATGACGACGCCCCGGGCGGATCGCCCGGGGCGCATCGGTTGGTCAGGCGGTGGTCAGTCCTCGATGAGCGGCACGTCGACGAGGTGCTCGGCAATGAACCAGACCTGGAGCTCGTTCGTGCGCAGCACGTCGCTCATGAGCAGGTCGTTGCTGCCCCAGTCCTTGCTCTCCTCGGTCGCCTCGATCGCCTCGCGCGTCTTGCCGAGGATCGTTTCGTGGGCCCGGAGCAGGCGCGTGATCTGCGCGGGCACGTCCTCCGCGCCGTCGGGAGCGCGCTCGATCGTCGTCAGCTCGGCCGCGTGGCGCGGGTCGCCGACGGCGATCCCGCCGAGCAGCTGGACGCGTTCGGCGAGCTCGTCAACGAGCTCGAGCTGCTCCTCGGCGTGCTTGTCGAAGAGCAGGTGGAGCTGGTAGAAGGTCGGCCCGGCGACGTTCCAGTGGTGCTTCTTGTAGAGCGCGTACAGGATCGTCGTGTCGGCAAGGATCTCGTTCAGCGCGCGGCAGCTCTCCCGGCGCGCCTTGTCGGGCAGCGCGATCGGCAGGTCGCGCAGCGTCCCGAAGCGCTGGACCTCCTTACCGAGCGTCGCGTACTGCGGCGACGGTGAGATCCGGCCAGCGCTACGCCGCCCGTTCCCATTGCCGTTGCCGTTGCCGTGGGCCGTGCTGCCGGCCTGGCTGCGGCTCGTCCGGCGGGTGGTGGTTGCCATGGTTCAGGTTCCCTCGGGCTTCGAGCCCATGCGGTGCATTGGTTGATGACCCCGACAGCGCAGGACTGATGCCAGTCCCGCCTATCTCGTGCAACCGCACGCGACGTGCCGCCGGGCCCCGCGACGTGCACACTCGTGGCGACATGCCGACCGATGCCCTGGCCGCGCTGGCCGCCGCCCTCCAGCGGCGTACCGCCGCGGCGCCCGGCCCCAACCGAGCCGCCCGCGCTGAGCGCCTGCGAAGGCACGTGGTCGAGTATCTCGAGCCCCGTGCCGCAAGCCTCGACGCGCCGCTGGTCATCGTCATCCTCGGGTCGACCGGGAGCGGCAAGTCCAGCCTCTTCAACGCGCTCGCCGGCGGGCCGCTCAGCCCGAGCGGCGTCCTGCGCCCCACGACCCGGCGGCCGGTCGTCCTCGCCCATGCCGACGACGTGGGACCGAGCCTCCTGCCCGGCCTCAGCACGCGCGAGGTGATCGACGTTCGGACCGATGCCGGCGCGCGGCGCGGCCTCGTGATCGTCGACGCACCGGACTTCGACAGCGTCGAGCTCGGCAACCGGGCGCTCGCCGTCGAGCTGCTTGAGGCCGCCGACCTCGTCGTCTTCGTGTCGACCGCCACTCGCTACGCGGACCAGGTGCCGTGGACGATCCTCGAGCGGGTCCGGCAGCGCGGGGTCCCGCTGCTCGCTGTCCTCAACCGCCTGCCGACGAACGCCGACGATGCAGCGGCCGTGCTGGCCGACTACCGGCACCTGCTGGAGCGCGGGCAGCTGGAGGCGAGCGGTGCCTTTGGCGCGCTCGAGGTGCTGCCGGTGGCCGAGGGAGCGATCGATGCGGCCGGCGATGCGCTCGACGCGACCGCGGTCGCGCCGCTGCGCGAGGCGTTCGACCGGCTCATGGCCGACGAGGTGGCGCGACGTGACCTCGCGCGGCGGAGCCTGGCCGCGGCGCTCGCCGGCCTCCCGGCCGCGGTCGAGGAGATCGCCGTCGAGGTCGACCACGAGCAGGGGGCGGTGGCGGCCCTGCTGGCCGCCGCCGATGGCGCGTACCGGGAGCGTCGCGTGACGCTGGGCGACGAGCTCGGCCGCGGCACGTTCCTCCGCGCCGAGGTGCTCCGCCAGTGGCAGGACTTCGTCGGCGCCGGCCAGGTGGCGCGGCTGCTGGCGCAGGGGATCGGTCGCGTCGCCGCCTCCCTGCGGAGCCTCATCCAGCCCGGGCCGCCCGCGCCGGCGGCCGAGGTGCGGGAGGCGGCGTTCGCGGACCTCGTCGCGCTCGCGACCCAGCACGCCGACGCCGCCGCCCAGCGCACCGCGGTCGGCTGGGCGGAGGACCGCTACGGGGCGGCGGCGCTCGCCGCGGATCCCGGGCTGTGGGGCGCGTCGTCGGGCTTCGGCGCGGGGCTGACGTCCGCGCTCGAGGAGTGGGCGAGCGAGATCGGCACCGAGATCCGCCAGCTCGGCGAGCAGCGCCGCGGCTGGGCGCGGGTGGCGAGCATCGGGGTCAATGCCGTGGGCACGTCGGCGGTGCTGGCGGTCTTCGTCCATACCGGCGGCCTGACCGGGGCGGAGGTGGGGATCACGGCCGCCACCGCGGTCGTCAACCAGAAGCTCCTCGAGGCGCTCTTCGGCGAGGCCAACGTGGCCGCCTTCGTCGGCCGCGCCCGTTCGCGGCTGACCGCCATCCTCAATGCCGCGTTCGCGGCGGAGCGCTCCCGGTTCGACGCGGCACTCGGGACCGCATCGGATACGGCGCTCGCCGAGGCGCTCCGCGACGCCGCCCGCCGGAGCGCCGCATCGGTGCCGGCGTGAGCGACCCGCGAGACGCACGACTCGCCGCCGTCCGCCGCGCCGCCGAGGCGGCCCGCTCGATCGGCCTCACCGCAGACGCCGACGCCGCCGACGCCGTCGTGCAGCGGGTCGCGGCGCGCGCCGGCTTCGGTGGCGAGGCGTACGTCATGGCGCTCGCCGGCGGCACCGGGGTGGGCAAGTCGTCGCTCCTCAACGCGCTGGCCGGCCACGCCGTCAGCACGGTCCGGGCGGTGCGCCCGACGACCGACGAGCCGCTCGCCTGGGTCGCCGACGCGCGGCGCGAGGAGGTGGCGCCGCTCCTCGCGTGGCTCGGGATTAGCCACGTGGTG
>JBBQMC010000014.1:0-22927 GCA_038328565.1 Candidatus Limnocylindria bacterium | reverse complement strand
TCGTTGATCGCCTGGATCGCCGCCTCGGTGTCCGCGTACGCGGTCAGGAGGACGCGCTTCGCATCCGGCTGGAGCTCAAGCGTGGCGAGCAGGAGCTCGATGCCCGTCATGCGTGGCATCCGCTGGTCGACGACGAACAGGCCGATGGCGGCGCCACGCACCGTCAGCTCGCGGGTCGCCTCCAGCGCCTCCTCGCCCCCGCCGGCGGCCACGATCCGGTAGTCGCGACCGTACCGGCCGCGCAGGTCACGCTCGATCGCGCGCAGGACGGGTGGATCGTCGTCCACGACGAGGATGGTGGCGCGGTTGCGGCTCGGGGCGGCCATCGTCGGGAGTGTATTCCCCGCCGATCGTTGCCGTGGCTAGTCCGGTCGGCGCGCCACCGTATGCGCGATCCGGAGGACGCGCGAGTTCACGCTGAACAGCGGCAGATCGACGGCCATCGCGAGGGCAGGTCCGGCCGCCTCCCCCGCCGCCAGGCCACGCGCCACCCACGCCGCGACTCCTGCCGTTGGCGGGTCACGAAACTCGAGACCGATATTCTCGAGCGCTGATGCGAAGGCGGCGAGCTCTTCAGGTGCCAGCCGCTCACGTGCGGCGTCGAGCAACGCGCCGAGGGCGGCGCCGGGGGCGATCAGCAGCATCGCCCCCGCCTCGTATTCGGCCCGAAGTGGGCGTGTATCAGCCGAACCGGTGCCGTCGAACCAGCCGATCAGCACCGAGGCATCCAGGACCGCGCGCCGCATCAGCCCTGTCGGCCGAACAGACGGTCGATGGACGCGAGCGCCTCGCGCACCGCGGGCGCGGCGCCCGGCCCGCGGCTCGCGACGAGGTCCTGGTCAGCAAGCTGCGCGAGATAGCGGCTTCGGGTCAGGCCACGCGCGTGGCAGGCCGCATCGATACGGTCCAGAAGCTGCGGATCGATGGATATCAGCACGCGGGTGACGGTCATGGTCGAGCGAGTATATACGTATATACGTATATACGGCCGCTGCCGGCGATGACCTACAAGATGTCGTGCTCGCGATCGTCCATGGGCCGGTCCACGCGGAGCGCGTTGGCGGCAGGGTCCGCCGCCCCCGTTAGGAGGTCGACCACGAGGCGGCTGCCGCCGGCGCCGGCCATGATCCCGTGGCCGGAGTAGCCGCCGTTGAGGTGCAGCCCCTCCGGGCCGCGGCTCCCCGCCGGGCCGAGGTACGGGCGGCGGTCCGGGGTGACCTCGTACTGGCCGGCCTGGACGAACCAGTGGACGCTCGGGGCGCCGTCGTTCCACACGTCGCGCCAGAATGGCGTGACCCGCGCGAGGGCGTGGTCGGAGGCGGGGTCGAGCAGGCCGAACGCCCATGAATGCGAGATCGGGACCGGGTCCGCCGCCTCGCCGGCCGGCTCGTTCGGGTCGGTGAAGAGGCCCAGGCAGCCGGCCATCGCCGGCCGCCAGTGCGCCGCGGTCTCCTCCTCGATCGTCATCGGCGCGTCGGCCGGGATGACCGGCAGCTGCGGCACCACGAGCTTCTGGCGGCGAGTGGGCCGGATCGTGAGCGTCATGCCGGCGAGGGCCGCGACGCGCGCCGTGAAGGGTCCCGTGGCGATGACGGCCGCAAAGGTCGCCACGTCGCCACGGCTGGTGCGGACCGCGACCAGCCGCGACCCATCGTCGGTCAGCGTGAAGCCGGTGACCTCGGTGCCGAGGACGAACGTCGCTCCCCCGCCGGGCACCGCGTCGGGGATCCGCGCCGCATTCGACGCCGCCATGGCATACCCGACGGCGAGGGCCTTGACGTCCAGCCAACCATCGCCGGCCCGGTAGCGGGCACCGCGGACCTCGGGTGCGAGGTACGGGAAGCGGCGCCGTGCCTCGTCCCCGTCGAGCAGCTCGACATCGGTCAGGCCCCAGCCGCGCTGGCGCTCGACGAGGCGTCGCGATCGGTCGATGGTGGCATCGGTCAGGGACGCAAACAGGTAGCCGCCGTGCCGAACGGCGAGGTCCCAGCCGTCAAGGCCGGTGCGTTCGGCGAACGCGTCGAACAGCTCGACTCCCTCGCGGACGATGGCGATCTCGTCCGGGTTGTCGAACTGGAGGCGGAAGGCGCCGGTCGAGGCCGGGGTGGTGAGGGTGGCGAGCGCCGGGCGTCGTTCGATCACCACCGCTCGCAGCCCTGCCCGCGCGGCGAAGAAGGCGGTCGCGGCACCGATGATCCCGCCCCCCACGATGACGAGATCGGCACGCGCCGGCAGGCTGCCGGTGGCAAGGCGGAATCGCGCGGGAACGTCCACGCGCGGAGTCTAGGACGAGCGCCGAGCGGCGCGGGTAGGATCGCCGGCATGGCTCCCCCGCGCATCGTCGTGACCCTCAGCGACCCGGCACGGGCGACGGATCCCGGGGTCGGCGCGACGAAGAACGCGCGCTACCTCGCCGCGCTCACCGCGGCCGGAGCGCAGCCGGTTCCCCTCAGCGCTGCCAACCCGGCCGCGGAGCGTGCAACGGCGCTGGCGGCGATGGATGGGCTGCTGATCAGCGGCGGCGCCGACCTCGACCCAGCCCGCTACGGCGAGGCACGTGACGCACGAACCCGGGTCGACGACGGGCGCGATGCGCTCGACGAGGCCGCCTGGCAGGCAGCGGATCTCGGGCGCGTCCCCGTCATTGGAATCTGCCGCGGGCTCCAGGCGCTGAACGTCTTCGCCGGCGGCAGCCTGATCCAGCACGTCGATGGGCATGTTGACGAGGCGCGGGTGGTGACCCATCCGATCCGCATCTCGGATGACTCTCGGTTCGGCCGCCTGGCCGGATCGCGCGAGCTCGTGGTCAACAGCTACCACCACCAGGCCCTGCGCCCCGACCAGGTCGGGAGGGGCCTGCGGGTCGCCGCCACCGCGTCGCACGACGGCAACATCGAGCTCGTGGAGGCGCTCGAGTCGACCGATCCAGACCGCTGGCTCGTCGGCGTCCAGTGCCATCCGGAGCGAACCGAGTCGAGTCCGCCGGTCCTTGCCGCGCTGTGGACCGATTTCGTCGCCGCCTGCGCGCGCCACGCCGCGACCCGATGAGCGAGCGGGCGGACGTCGTCATCGTCGGCGGCGCCATCGTCGGGAGCGCGGTCGCGACGTTCCTCGCCCTGCGCCCCGACCTCGACGCGCGGATCGTCGTCGTGGAGCGCGACCCGTCGTACCGCACCAGCTCCACGACCCTCTCCGCCGCCAGCATCCGTCAGCAGTTCAGCACTGCGCTGAACATTCGCCTCAGCCAGTTCGGGATCGGCATCGTCCGCAACCCGGCGGCGCTGCTCGCGGTCGAGGGTGAGCCGGCGCCGAGCGTCGACTTCGTCGAGGGCGGCTACCTCTTCCTCGCCACGCCGGCAGGGCTGCCGAACCTGGATGCCAACCATGCCATCCAGCGCGAGCTGAGCGTGGACGTGGCGCTCCTGACGCCGAACGAGCTCGCCCGGCGCTATCCGTGGCTGCGCGTCGACGACCTCGCGGCGGGGTCGCTCGGCCTGTCGGGCGAGGGCTGGTTCGACGCCGCCGCGCTGCTCGGCGCGTTTCGCCGCAAGGCGCGCGCCCTCGGCGTCGAGTATCGGTCCGGCGAGGTCGTGGCCATCGAGCGCGACGGCGACCTCGCCCGCGGAGTGCGGCTCGCCGATGGCACCACCATCGACGCGGCGTGGATCGTCAACGCGGCCGGTCCGCGCGCCGCCGAGGTGGCACGCATGGCCGGGCTGGCGCTCGGCGTCGAGCCGCGGAAGCGGCTCATGTACCACTTCGAGTCGCCGGCACGCGTCGCATCGCCGCTCACGATCGACCCGTCGGGCATCTACTTCCGCCCCGAGGGAGCCGCGTACCTCGCCGGCTTCTCGCCGCCGACCGGCGAGCCGGATCCGGCGACGTTCGACCTGCGGGTCGAGCATCGGCCGTTCGATGACTGGGTCTGGCCGGCGCTCGCGCACCGGGTGCCTGGCTTCGAGCAGGTCCGCCTCCTCGACGCATGGGCCGGGCACTACGAGGTCCACACGCTCGACCACAACGCGGTCATCGGTCCGCACCCGATCGTCCGGAACTTCCTGTTCGCGAATGGCTTCTCCGGCCACGGCCTCCAGCAGGCGCCGGCCGTGGGCCGCGGCCTCGCGGAGTGGATCGCGACCGGGTGCTACGAGACGCTCGACCTCGCCCCACTCGGCTACGACCGCATCCTGCGCAACGAGCCCATCGTCGAGCGCAGCGTCATCTAGCGCAACCGGGGCCCCGAACTCGACGCCTCAGGCGTCGTCGCAGGTGTGGGTATAGGGGAAGGCATCGTGGAAGCTGAGGGCATCCTCGCCGCGCACCGGCGGCCCCATGATCCGCTGTGAGGTGTCGATGACGATCACGCCGTCGTCGCCAATCGTGACGGGGAAGCGGTCCATCCCACGCTCGGCGGGGCCGTTCTTCAGCTTCTCGCCCACGATGTTGTAGACACTGCCGTGACACCGGCAGTGGAATCGCTTTACGGAGTCGCACAGGTCGGGCACCTGGCAGCCGAGGTGGGGGCATTTGCGCCACAGCGCGAGCCGCTGCTCGGCGGTTGGGTTGGCGACTGGCGTCGGCGTCCCCAGCGCCAGCGCCTTGGCGGCGGGCACGTTGATGAGGAAGATGCGGCCCGGGGCGTGGGCGTACGGCCAGCCATCCGCGAATGACGCCTGCCTGTCGAGAATGTCCGCGATGGTGCCGACACGGAACGTCGCGCCGATACCCTCGGTGATGTTCGGCCACAGGAACGCCAGCGTGCCGCCGAGGAATTCGAGGGTCAGCAGGGCCGCGCCGAACCCGACCATCCGGCGCAGGAACGAGCGACGGCTGAGCTCGCCAACCGGCGTCGCCTCGACCGCGCCGTAAGTCGGCGGCGCCATCGGGACCGATGGACCGGCCGCCGCCAGGCGGAGGACCCCCGGTCCGCGTGCAAGATCCGGGTGGAACCGGGCGTCGACCGCACCGGCAAGGAGGTCGAGCATCTGCCCGACGCCGGGGGGCGACGATGCGAGGAGGGTGGCGACCTCGACGCCGTACCGCTCCCGCCACGCGCGTGGATAGGCGCGCAGGATCGCCCGGGCGAGGGCGGAGGGGCGGGCAGGGGTGTCACGCAGCGTGCGCATCGGTCAGCGCTTCAGGTCGCCGAGACGTTGCCGGCCGAGGGCCACGAAGCGGTCGAGCCCCTCGAGGCGCTCCGCCACGGCTCGCGCCCCTTCGCCGGTGAGGCGATACGGCCGTCGCCGATCCTCGCTCTCGATCGGCTCGATGAGCCCCGCGCGCTCGAGCCGGGCGAGCACCGCGTAGAGCGTCCCCGGGCCGAGCGGCTGGCGACCGAACGCCTCGACATCGGCCATGATCGCGTACCCGTGCTTCGGGCCATCGGTCAGGCTGACGAGGACGAGGAGCGCCGGTTCGGCGAAGCGGCCGAGGTCGGGTTCGCGCTCAGGCATGGCAATCCGTCCTGACGAACTATCGAGAACCGATATAGCGGCAGCCGATATAGTGCGCGTCTCAGCGCGGCGCTGTCAAGCCCCGGGCGGCCGATCGACGTACTCGCGCGGCAGCGTGCGCTGTGGAGTGATCTCGAACCGGCCGCCGGTCCCGGCGAGGATCGGGCCCCAGTCGACACGGTCGGCGAGCCACTCACCGATCTGGCGCAGCTCGTCGAGGCTGCGCACCTCGTCGATCGGGATCTCGCGATCGAGCTCGACGTCGATGCGGTGGAACGCCGCGTCACCGTAGTGGCGCTGCGTGAGCTCCGTCTGCTGCTCGCCCGGCGAACGGAACAGCTCCGACAGGACCCAGCCGAGCCAGTCGCCGAGCGAGCGCGGCCGGGCGCGGCCGAAGAAGCGCCCCGTGCCGAGCGACACGATGACGGTCTCGGCCGGTTGATAGCGGCCCGTGAACGCGAACGCCTCGACGCACGCCTGGTAAACCGGGTTGCCGGCCACTCCGACGCCACCGTCGACGAGCTCACCGATCCCGGCGATGTTCCACGGCGCGAAGTAGGTGGGCGCGGCCGCCGACGCCACCACGCTGTCGACGAAGGGGAGCGCTCCGGTCCGGCCCGCGTTGAGCGGGCAGTCCTTCACGAAGTACCACGGGTGACCGTCACGGAGGCCCTTGGCGGTGAACAGCACATCGCCCGGCGCGTCGTTGAGCCTCCAGTCGCGCGCCTCCGCCGGAAGCCGCGCGGCGATCATCTCGCGCAGGCGGCGCGTGTCGTACATCGAGCCGCTGACGACGCGGCGCACGACGCGCCACCAGGCGCCATCGAACAGGCGTGGCGCGTCGTCGAGGTAGAAGCGCACGAGGTCGGACGCCGGGACCCCGGCGACGAGCCCGGCGGCGATGACCGCGCCGGTCGAGGTCCCGGCGACGAAGTCGAACGTGGCGCGCGCCGGCTGACCCGTCGCCGCCTCGAGCCCAGCGAGGACGCAGGCCGGGATGAGGCCCCGCAGGCCACCGCCGTCGATGGCGAGGATGCGGCGGGTGGGTCCGGCGGAAGGATCGGTCATGGACCGATGGTAGGCATAGAGCGCGACAGGTCGAGCGTCGCGACGCCTCAGCGGACCGGCGGCAGGACGGTCGGGTCGAGCAGCACGTGGCCCGAGGCACGCCCCGCGCTCGGCACGCGACCCGAGAGCGCCGCCACGCCGAGGACGACGAGGACGGTGAGCCCAAAGGCGAGCCCGATCGCGCTGCCCAGCGACAGGACCCCGGTCGCCGCGGCCGCAACCCACGCGCCACCGATGCCGGTGCCGAAGGCGGTGCCGAGGGTGAACGTCAATTGGAGGGCGGCGGAGGCGGCACCCTCCCTCCCGGGCTCGGCGGTCGCGAGGGTGAGCAGGCTGAGCGTCGTATAGGCGAGGCCCATCCCGAGCCCGGAGATCGCCCAGGCGATCGCCGCCACCCAGACCGGCACCGCGGACAGGAGCACGAGCCCCGCGGTCCCGATGCCGAGCGCGATGACGAGGGCGCCGACGCCCACCAGCCCCGCCCGCCAGCCGCGGGGCACGAGCCGTGCCTGGAGCCACGAGCCCGCGGTCCACGTGATCGTCGAGGCGGAGAGGGCGACCGCGCCGGCCGCGAGGCCGGCGTGCCGGACATCGGTCACCGCCAGCGGGATGTACGTCTCGGCGCCGAAGAAGGCGAACGCGGTGCCGAAGACGAGGAGCGGGACGGCCGCCGCACCGCGACGCGCGCGCAGCGCTCCCGCCGGCAGCAGCCGTCGCGCCGCCAGGCCGGTGAGGAGCGCGCCGGCCAGGCAGAACCCCACGCCCAGCCACAGTGGCCGCAGCGAGAGGCCCGAGAGGAAGAGCAAGCTGCCGGCGGCCAGACGCGTCGCCTCCCACGCGCGTCGAGCGCGATCCGTGGCCGGCTCCTCGGCGGCACGCAGGGCGGACATGGGACCGAGCGCCACCGCGGCCAGGACGAGGACCGGGACGCTGAGGCCGCCGAATACCCACCGCCAATGGAGGACCGATGCGACCCATGCAGCCAGCGCGGGACCGATGAGCCCCGGCACGACCCAGGCGGTCGACATGACGGCGAGCATCCGCGGATGCGCGAGGGGCGGGTAGCCGCGGGCCACGACGACGTACACGACCGCGCCGATCGCCCCCGACCCGAGGCCCTGGACGGCGCGCCCGGCGATGAGCATCGGCATGCCAGTCGCGGCCGTCGCCACCACGAGGCCGATGACGAAGCCGAGCACCCCGGCGATGAACGCGCGGCGCGGACCGTGGAGGTCGGCATCACTGCCGGCCAGCGTGATGCCGATGATGTTCGTGAGCCAGAAGGCACTGAACGCCCAGCCGTAGAGGCTCAGCCCGTCGAGGTCGGCAGCCACCGCGGGGAGAACAGTCGAGACGGCCAGGCCCTCGAAGGCGACCGCCGTGATGAGGCCGATGAGGCCGATCGTGAGCAGGCGGCGCGGCGGATCCCAGATCCCCTCGCTCACGCCTGGGGCGCCCCGCCGAGGAGGAGCGGTGCGCCGAGCTTCGCCTCGTAGCGCGGCCGGAAGCGGGCCGCGTTGTAGAGCGCGTCGACGTCGAGGTGGCGCGCGCCCTGGGCGGGGTCCGGCAGGTCGGTGTGGCCGTATTTGCCCTCGCGGATGGCGACCATGCGCCCGGTGACGCCGTCCGCGAGCAGGTCCATCGCGACGTTGGCGAACGTGATCGCGACCATCTGGTCCAGCGCGTCGGGATCGCCGCTGCGCAGGTCGTAGGTGAGGTCACTGTTCACCGTCTCCACGCCCGTCCGGCGTCGCAGCTCGGCGGCGAGGGCGTAGCCGACATCGGCCTTGTGGCGATGGCCGAAGGCATCCGCGTCACCGATCTCCGGCAGCTCGCCGCCGATCCACATCGCGCCCTCGCTTGCGATGACGAACGCGTAGCCCGACGGGTTGAGGCGGCGATCGTCGGATAGGACGTTGGCGAGCGCGTCGAGCTCGAACGGCGCCTCCGGGATGACGCAGCGCGCGCTCGTGACGTACGCCGCGTACCAGGCCGAGTAGCCGGCGTTGCGGCCGAAGATGCGGAACACGCCGATCCGCTCGTGGCTGCCGAGGGTCGTGCGCTGGCGGTTGATGAGCTCCTTGGCGCGGGTGACCGCGGTCGAGAAGCCGATGCAGTACTCGGTGCCGCGCACGTCGTTGTCCATCGTCTTGGGAATCGCGACGAGCGGCACGCCCTCCGTGCCGAGACGGGCGCCGTAGCCGAGCGTGTCGTCGCCGCCGATCGCGACGAGGGCGTCGATGCCGAGCCGCTGAATGTTGTCGAGCACGATCGGCGTGATGTCGAACCGATCATCAGCGGTCCGGTAGCGGGCGAAGTCGTCGTCGGCGAGCGTGGTCGGGAGCCGGTCCCAGCGCATCCGCGCCGGGTTCGTGCGCGAGGTGTGGAGGATCGTCCCGCCGGTGCGGTCGATCGCCCGCGTGCCGCGCCGATCGAGCGGGCGGATGTAGTCGGGCGACGGGGAGCCATCGGTCTCGAAGGTGAGGTGGGTGAGGCCCTCCCATCCCCGCCGGATGCCGATGACCTCGTGGCCGAGCTCGGTGGACCGATACACCACGCTCTTGATGACCGAGTTGAGGCCCGGCACGTCGCCGCCGCCGGTGAGGACGCCGATCCGCATGGCTCGTGGCATGGGTCCATTCTGCCAGCGTCCGCCCCGCCGGCGACGCGTGGGAGAATGCCCGCCATGTGTGGTCGCTTCGCCCAGCCCCGCTCGAGCGAGGAGCTGGCGCGCATCTTCGGCGCCTCGGCCGCGGCCTCGATCGCCGGGGAGCGCTTCAACGTCGCGCCCACCGACGAGGTGGCGGCGGTCGTCGAGCACCACGCCGAGCGGACCGTCGACGCGTTCCGCTGGGGCCTCGTCCCGATCTGGTCGCGCTCCCCGAAGGAGGGCCCGCGGATGATCAACGCGCGTGCCGAGACGATCGAGACCTCGGCCGCCTATCGCACCTCGTTCCGCCGCTACCGATGCATCGTCCCGGCCGACGCCTTCTACGAGTGGCACCGGGAATGGGCACCCGGCGCAAAGCGACCCTCGCGTTCGGACCCCTTCGCGATCCGCCGCCGCGATGGCGAGCCGCTCGCCTTCGCCGGCCTGTGGGCCATCTGGCGCGACCCGGAGACCGCCGCGCGGGTCTACTCCTGCACGATCGTCACGACCGCGGCGAACGAGGTCGTTCGGCCGGTCCACGACCGCATGCCGGTCATCCTGCCTCCGGAGGCCTGGGACGCGTGGCTCGACGAGGCCGCCACGCCGGCCATGCTGCGCGGCCTGCTGCGCCCCGCCCCGGACGACGAGCTCGAGCGGTACGCCGTCTCACCCGCGGTCAACAACGTCCGCTCGGAAGGCGCCGAGCTCCTGCTCCCGATCACGCGCTGGATTGATGCAGCCGCCGCTGCCGAGCCCGTCTGAGGCGGGCCGGCTCGTCCTCCCGGCGAGCGCGCTCGTCCTGCTGGTCGGCGTCTCGGGGAGCGGCAAGTCGACGTTCGCCGCGCGGCAGTTCGCCCCCACCCAGGTCCTCTCGTCGGACGCGATGCGCGCCATCGTCGCCGACGACCCGAACGACCAGGCGGCCACCGATGCCGCGTTCGAGCTGCTCCATACCGCGCTGTCGCTGCGCCTCGCGCGGGGGCGGCTAACCGTCGTCGATGCGACGAATGTCGAGCGCTGGGCGCGTGGCCGGCTTCTCGCCGTCGCGCGACGCCTCGGGCGACGGTCGTGTGCCATCGTCCTCGCCCCGCCGCTCGAGATCTGCCTGGCGAGGAACCTGAGCCGCGGCGACCGCCGGCTCCCTTCCCCCGTGATCCGTCGCCAGCAGGCGTGGCTCCACGACTCGCTGCCGACGCTTCCCGACGAGGGGTTGGCGCCGGTGTGGGTCCTCTCCACGGTCGAGGAGATCGACGCGACCGAGGTGACGTCCGGTTAGAGGACAGTCGTCGAGGCGAGCGTCACGTCGCGGTGGCGGGCATAGCGAAATCCCGAAGGGACCGCGCCCGACCCGCTGGCCGAAGCCACCGTGTCGGTACCGGAACGCTTGATGCGATCTCGTGATCCGGTATTCGCTGCCCCTTCGGGACGACCAAAGGATAGGGTCCGGCGGCGCGGGGCCACAAGATGGTTTATCCCCGAGTTTTGGACCAGCCGCCGGCCTTATCCACGGTCTATCCCCAAGCCGAGGCCGAGCGCTGGGCAAAGCGATGCCCCGCCGGGTGCCGACGGGGCATCGGGGTCGACAGGGCGGACCGGTCGGTGCGGTCCGCGCCGACTCCTGGCGACACGGTGGATACTGTCCCGGCGCTGCCAGCGTTCATCGGTCCATGCAGAGGTCGTCATGCCGTCACCGCCAGAGCTCGTCGAGCGCTTTGTCTCGGTCACCGATCGGTTCATGGCCGATGCGCCGGACGTGAGCCGCCGCAAGATGTTCGGCTACCCCGCCTGCTTCACCGGCGGCCACCTCTTCACCAGCCTCCACCAGGACCGATGGATCGTGCGCCTCGATCCCGACGGCCTCGCCGAGCTCGAGGGCCTGGGTGGCACGAGCTTCGAGCCGATGGCTGGGCGACCGATGACCGGCTTCCTCGTCCTGCCTCCCGCCCTGCGGGACGACGACGCCGCGCTCGACACGTGGATCGGCCGCGCGCTCGCCAATGCCCGGAGCCGGCCGCCGAAGTAGCCCCGGCGTCAGGAGTGGTCGAGGAACGCACGGATCAGGCCGGCGACCTCGTCCGGCCGCTCCATCTGGACCGTGTGGCCCGCGCCGCGCACCTCCGCCAGTGTCCCGTGCTGGACCCGCGTGGCGATGCTCCGCTGCACGGCCGGCGGCACGATGCGGTCGGCGGTCGGCACGACGACGAGCGTTGGCATGGCGATCGCGCCGAGGTCGATTCCCGGGGAGCGGGCCACGCCACGGACGAAGCGCCGCAGCGTCTGGCGCGTGCCCGGGATGCTCAGCGGATCGATGTAGCCATGCGCGATCTCCGCGGCCGGGATGCCGCTCGACGCGGCGACGCCGCGCAGCGCGCGCGCCACGATCGCCCGGCCGAGCCACGGCGCGAACGAGGCGAGGAACAGCCCGAGCAGGCTCGCATCGCTCAACGGCAGGCGTCGCGACCCGTCGACCGATGCCACCAGCGCAAGTCGCTCGATCCGCGCGGCGTGGCTGATCGCCAAGCGCTGCGCGATCCCGCCGCCGTACGAGTGTCCGGCGAGATGGGCACGCTCGATGCCCATCGCGTCCATGAGCCGTGCGACCCGTTCCGCATGATCCTGGGTCGTCATGCCGTGCCGCGGCTCACGCGTCGACCATCCGAAGCCGATGCTGTCGACGGCAATGGTACGGAATCGGTCCACCAGCCGCTGCGCGACGGGTCGCCACGCGAAGGCGTTCGACGGGAAGCCGTGGAGCAGGATGAGCGGCGGCTCCCCCGCTCGCGCGGTGCCGCGTTCGACGACGTGGATCTGCTCGCCATCGACCTCGATCAGCCGGCCGGAGATGCTCATCCCCCGTGCGGGATCGGGATGGGCGTGCCATCCGGATCCACGGCCACGAACACGAAGCTGCCGCGGGTCGCGAGGCGCCGCTCGCGGGACAGCAGCTCCTCAACGAGCATCTCGACGCCGACCGTCACGCTCGTCGTGCCGACAGACTCGACGCGCGCCACCAGCTCCACCATCTGGCCGGCGCGGACCGGGACCTTGAACTCGACCCGGTCCGATGCGACGGTGACCATCGTGCGGCGCGCGAATCGCGTCGCCGACAGGTAGCCGGCCTTGTCCATCAGCCCCAACGCGTGGCCGCCGAAGAGCGTCCCGTAATGATTCGTCTGGTGCGGGAAGATGAGCTCGATCATCCGCACCTCGCTGCGATCGAGCTCCGGTTCGGTGCTCATGTGCCGCAGCGTACCTGCCATCGCTCGCCTACGTCATTTGTCGCGCCGCGCCTCCGCCTGATGGCCGACGACCCGCCTGACCGATGGAGCGACGATGTGCGCACATCCTCCTCCTTCGCACCGCACCCAGCCCGACCCGAGCCCGGCTGGGTGCGTTGCTGTCCGGCAGGTTCAGGCCTTGGCCCGCGCCACGTCCGCGATCTCGGCGACGATGACCTCGAACAGCAGCTCCGGCGACGGGATCCCGCGCAGCCGATGCTCGCCGAGCTCGCCGAACGACACGCCCTCGAGCAACTCGTCGCCGAGCAGCCGGTGGACGGCGCGCGACATGACGATCTGCCCGCCGCGCGCCACCGAGGCGATCCGGTTCGTGGTGTGCACCGCGACGCCCACGTAGCCGCCCTCGGTCAGCGTCGGCCGGCCGGCATGCAGGCCCGCGCGGAGCGTGATCCGCCCGTCATCCGGCCAGGGATGGGCGCCGATCCCCCGCTGGATGGCGATCGCCGCCTGGATCGCGGGCGACACGGCGGTGAAGACGGCGAAGAACTCGTCGGCCCGCGCGTCGACCTCGTGGCCACCCGACTTCCGCACCGCCGCACGGATGAGCCGGCGCGAGTCGGCGAGGATCGGTGCGTACCGCTCGGCGAGCCGTGCGACGAGGCCGGACGAGTCGACGATATCGGTCATGAGCAGCGCGATCTGCCCGGTCGGCAGGTTGCGCCCCGGGCGGCCGCGGATCTCGCGGTCGACGAAGCCGATCGGTACGATCCCGTACTTCTTCGCCGCCTGGAGCAGCCGCCGCCGCGCCCGGTCGCGGGCCGCGTCGTCGGCGAAGCTCACCTGGTTGAAGCGCGACAGCGCCGCCCGGACGTGCGCCTCGTCATGGATCGGGAGGCGCCGGCGCCCGCTCGGATCGATGTAGGCGAAGGCGCTGTCCCGCAGATCGGTGCGGCGCTTCGCGCTCAGCTTCCCCATGGACCGATGGTAGCGCCGTCACCCGTCACGTGGCCGTCACGAAGCAGTCGTACACTCGCACCATGTTCGGATTCGGAAGACCCTCCACGCTCCCCTCCCCCACCGATGCGCTCCCCGGCCGCGATGCACCGATCCCCACCGCGGAGCGCCACTTCGTCAACGACGCCTCGATCACGCCGCCGTACCCGGATGGCAGCGAGCTCGCGACCTTCGCGATGGGCTGCTTCTGGGGTGCGGAGAAGCTCTTCTGGCAGACGCCGGGCGTCCTCTCCACGTCGGTCGGCTACGCGGGTGGCTACACCCGGAACCCGACCTACGAGGAGGTCTGCAGCGGCCGCACCGGCCACGCCGAGGCGGTGCAGGTCGTGTTCGACCCGTCGGTCGTGACCTACGAGCAGCTGCTGAAGCGCTTCTGGGAGGATCACGACCCGACCCAGGGCATGCGCCAGGGCAACGATCGCGGCACCCAGTATCGGTCCGCGATCTACACCCATACCGATGCGCAGCGCGCCGCCGCCGTCGCCTCGCGCGACATGTACCAGCGCGAGCTGACGAAGGCCGGCTACGGCCAGATCACGACCGAGATCACCGACGCGCCGACCTACTACTTCGCCGAGGACTACCACCAGCAGTACCTGGCGAAGAACGTGCACGGCTATGGACCGTCGCACTCGACGGGCGTGGGATGTCCAATCGGCGGCCTGGGAGTGGCTGCCCCAACGGAGTACGTCGAGCAGGTCTAGGCACAGGGGCGCCCCCGACGCCGGCGGGGAACGGACGGGGCAGGGGAGGAGGAATGGCCGGGGTCTGTGGCCCCGGCAGACGATTTCCCGACACAGGAGAACCACCATGTTGGCCGACTATCCGGTGTATGCCACGCTCCCGACCGCGGACGTCGAGCGCCTGCGCCCCTTCTACGAGGAGACGCTCGGCTTTCAGGTGCTCCAGGCGAATCCGGGCGGGATCACCTTCCAGGCAGGCGAGGGAACCTACTTCGCGATCACGCAGAGTTCGGGCGAGGCGTCGGGTAGTCACACGCAGATGGGCTTCGCGGTGACGGATATCGACAAGATCGTCGCAGAGCTCCACCGCCGGGGTGTGGTCTTCCAAGCCTATGAGACGCCGAAGACCGTGGACGGAGTGGCCGACATGCCCGGGGGTCGAGCGGCCTGGCTAAAAGACCCCGACGGGAATCTCATCGGCATGATCGAGTTGCGCGGCGTCGCCTAGGCCGGCGGTCACGCTCCGGGGGGAAGAAGTGCACAAGCCGCCAGCTTGGTTGTCCACGGTAGCAGACGGTCCAGAGTTTGGGACCAACGGGCCATAGCACGCCGATGTCATGCGCGTCAGCTTCGCGATATGCCAGCTCTGCTCCTGTTCGGTGGCTACCTGCTCGTGCTCGTCGCGGTCCTGTTGGCCGTGGCTCGAGCGACCGGCGGCGCGGGCGAGCGCGGGGGCGGCGCGGGTGAAGCCGCCACTCAACCCGGATCAGCCGGCCCCGGGGTCCGCCAGCGGCCCGCCTAGCGCGTCTCAGACGACGACCTCGTAGCTCTCCACGCTGGTCGGCACGAGGCGGACGTGTTCAGCCGCCAGCGGGGTGTCGCGAAGCTGGTCCTCGGCGCGACGGGCCGCCTCTTCGCTCTCCCAGAAGCTCACGGACAGCGACCGACCTCGTTCGCGGTCGACGAGCCAGTGGGCCGACATGAATCCCGGCGCGCTGCGCAGAATCGGCAGGATCCGCTCTTCGACGGTCCGGACTCCGCGAGGGCTCGCATGCTGGTCGCCCTCGAAGGTGCCAATGCGGGCAATCACGACCTCATCCCCTTCATGTTGGCCCTCCCGTGCCGCGCTCCCGAGGGAATAGGTTGTGGCGTCGCTTCCAATCGGCGATCCGGCCCTCGATTGGGCCGAGTCCGAGGACCGAGCGGTCGATGGGTCGGCCAGGTGCGACCCGCCGCGCGGTCGCTTCGATGATCGCTTCGACCTCCTCGATCATCGCTTCGGTCGGCGGATAGTCCATCGGGCCTAGGGCCGCCATGAGCTCGGCGCGGGTCACCGTGGCATGGTAGCGCCGGGGCGGCCCTGCATCGCCCCGATTCACGTGCCCGCGTCCGGAGTGATGACCGAACGATGAAGCCCACGCGACAGGTCCTGACGTAGGCCATGCGCTGCGCGGCTGATTGGTGAATCCTAGGCGTCATTTTCGTCTGGGGTAGCTCGGACAACACGTCAGTAGCGTCCGTACTGCCGCTCGCGGCGAGACGCGGAAGCGCGTCCAGATCACCCCGCGCGGCGGCAAGCTCCACAAGCTAGTCGACGGCGTCGCGGCCGCCGGTCGCAGCGGGTCGCGCAGCTCCGCCAGTTCATGATCAATCATTCACCAGCCGCCGCTTACCGGCGACTATCGCGGCAATGAGTCCGCCGGGGCGGCCCTGCAACGGCTCGATCGTTCGTTCACCCTGGCATCAGCCGCGAGCCTTCCGCCGTGGTACGCGACTTGCCTTAGGTCGGGGGGTGACCCAACCCAGAGGCGGCCCCACCCGCGAGTCAGACCCCGCCGCCGGGCGACTGATCGGGCGCCGATATCGCCTGGTCGAGCGGGTTGGCGGCGGAGCGACCGCGAATGTCTACCGCGCCATCGACGAGCGGCTCGATCGCCCTGTCGCCGTAAAGCTGCTGCGGGACAACCTCGTTCACGACCGAAGATTCGTCCGACGCTTCGTGGCCGAGGCGCGTCACATGGCAGCCCTCACGCATCCCAACGTGGTCCCCGTCTACGACGTTGGAACTGATGGCGGGCCCTATCTCGTCACGGAGTTCATCGAAGGTCAGGACTTGGCGTCGGTCCTGACGGTGGGTGGTCGCCAGGAACCACGCGATGCGGCGCGAATCGCGTCGGACGTTGCCACAGGCCTGCAGGCTGCTCACGACCGCGGCGTCGTGCATGGCAACGTCAAGCCGGGCAACATCCTCGTCGGGACCGATGGTCGCGCGCGCGTCGCTGACTTTGGCATTGCGCGCGCCACCGTCCAGAATGGAATGACCGCCACGGGCACCCTGCCGGGATCGGTGGAGTATTACAGCCCCGAACAGGCGCGTGGTCAGCAGGCGGAGCCGGCGAGCGACATCTACGCCCTTGGCGTCATCTTGTATGAGCTCCTCACGGGCGTGCGGCCCTTCGCGGGGGCGACACTCAATGCCTTGGCGACCGCGCGGCTGCGGGTGCCTGCGCATGATCCCCGCGGCGCGGCCCCGAGCGTTCCAGACGGGTTGGCCTCCATCGTCGGCAAAGCCATGGCGACCGATCCCGCGAACCGCTATCGCTCGGCGCGCGCAATGCGCAGCGATTTGGTCGCGTGGCTCGACCAGCAGCGCTCCGCGGCGGCGAAGCCGGTCCCGCTCGCATGGCCGTCCCTGCGACGAGCATGGCCCTTGGCCATCGCCCTGCTCGCGCTGGCGGTAGCGGGTTACCTCGGCGGGCGCGCGATGACTTCCAACACCACCGGCGAACCTCGAGTTCCTGCGCACGGATTGGTCGTGCCTTCCATTCTGCCCGGCGGGGCCGCGTTCACGGAAGCCACGCCTACCCCGACCGCGGTGCCTACCGCGAGTCCGACTGCGGCGCGGACTGAAGCCCCCGTGCCCACGTCGGCGCCGACGCTCAGGCCGACGCCGACGGTCGCTCCAGCGGGTCCCATTGCGGCGCCCGGCCCCCTCGCGCCGACGGCTGCGGCGGCCTCGGCGGTCAAGGATGCCGCAGATAGTGTCGCCTCGTTCTATGCCAATGCGGCAGCCGGGCAATTCGACGCCGCGTATGGCCTGTGGAGCGCTCGGATGAAGGCGGCCTATCCGCGTCAGGCGAACTTGGACGATCGCTTCGATGAGACTGCGGACATCACCTTCAGCTCGCTGTACGTGGCGCGCGAAACGGCAGGGAGCGCCACCGTACAGGCAAATTTCACGGAAACCTACGATGGTGGATCATCGCGGCGCTTCGTCGGCTACTGGAACCTCGTCTGGGTGGGCGGCCGCTGGCTGCTCGACGCGCCCACCTATTGAGGCGCCCTCCGCGCGGCCTGAGCCCGCCGTCTTCATCGCTCGCGATCCAGCCACCATCGCCGGGTGGCGCCATCGGGACGACCTGCCCAGAACGTCTAGGAAGGAGCGCGGATGCGCGTCTCGACGAGATACGGCGAGCCGAACGCGGTCATCTCCCCAACCGATCGCCCCGGCACGGGCATGAGCCGCGCGGATAGCGGCTTTCCGAGGCGCACCGCGAGCGCGGCAACGTCAAGGAGGAGACGCGCCATGTCGTCGACGGGCACGTCGCCGGGTAGCGGGAGGGCATCAAGGCCGGTGCCACAGACCGCCGACCACGCGAGGAGCTGCTGGACTCCGAGCCCGCCGTCGGCCCACCGGGCCGCGAGCACGTCGTCCTCCATGACGGGCAGCATGAGGCCGCTGTAGCCGGCGAGCGGCAGGTGCGCCGTCTTCAGGGCGGTCGTGATGAGGGCCGCGGCCGCCATCGTGCCCGGCTCCCCGACCGGCACGCCGGAGAGCAGCTCGAGCGCGGCGCCGATGCTGTCTCCGCCCATCGGGGCCGGTGAGAGGTCGATCCCGCCGAAGGCGATGCCCGCCTCGTCGGCGACGCGCCGCGCGATCGTGACGACCGGGCCCGCCGCCGCCTCGATGGCAGCGCGGAGGTCATCGACGGTCGTCATCGGTCCGGTGGCGTGCGCGACATCGGCCACCACCGAGGCGCCCTGCCATCCGACGGTCAGGGCATCAGGACCCTCGTGGTAGCCGGCAGGGAAGAACGGGCTCCCCGGCGGCAGGCACGCGGTGGCGGCAAAGCGAAAGGTCGCGAGCCCTCCGTCACTGTCACGCGCCAGGCGGAGGACGGTGGCGGCGACGCGGTCGGCGACATCGCGGCGCGCCGGATGGTCCGGCCAGGCGATGAGCGCGCTGGCATAGAGGCTCGGATTGGCGAGCAGGATCTCCGCGACGACGTCGAGCGCATCGACCTCGAAGTCCGCCCGCCACGCCACGGCAGGACCGATGGAGGCGATGCCGAGCCCTGCATCGCCGAGCGCAGCATGCAGTCGAGCGGCGCTCGCGAGCATGGCGGCGGGTGCGGCGTGTGGATCGCCGAGGAGCGGGCGGGTCGCAAGGCGGACCGTCTGGACCTCGTAGCCGGCTTCGCAAAACGCCGCCTCGGCGCGGCGGAGGACGCCCGCGACCTTGGCCACGGCGGCCGGCAGCTCGGCCACGGACGCGGCGGTGCCGTAGGCGAGTGAGCGGATGGGGGGAAGGGCGGCCACGGCGCCCATTGTCGGCCACAATGGCGCCGCATGAACGACCGGGACGATCTGCTCGCCCGCATCCGCGCCTGGGCTCCGACCCGGCCCGAGCTGCGCGGTGCGCTCCTCGTCGGCTCGGCGGCGCGCACCGTACGGCCCGCCGACGAGAACAGCGACCTCGACATCATCCTCTTCGTCGACGACCCCGCCCCGTGGGTGGCCGATGCGGAGTGGGTGCGCGCAGTCGGGCAACCCTGGGTCACGTTCGTCGAGGCCACGATGATCGGTCACATGGTCGAGCGTCGGGTCCTCTTCGACAACGGCGTCGACGTCGACTTCAGCCTCGTTCCGCCACCGGCGCTCGAACCGACCGATGCGGACCTGCTCGCCCACGTGCGGCTCACGCTGCAGCGCGGCGCCGTCGTGCTCCACGACCCGGATGGCTTCCTGGCCCGCGCCGTGGCGCAGGCCGATGCCTCGTCGCCGGCCGAGCGGGTGGAACGCCCGTCCGCGTCGGAGGTGGAGAACGTCGTCGGCGACCTCCTGTACCACGTGGTGTGGACCGCCCGGAAGGCGGCGCGCGGCGAGCTCTGGGTGGCCGCGGAGTGCCTCAACGCCCACATGCAGGCGCGGCTGCTGACCCTGGCGCGCTGGCACGCTGCGCTCATCGGCGGCGCCCAGGACACCTGGCACGGGGGTCGGTTCCTGGAGCACTGGGCCGATCCCCGCGGCGTCGCCGGCCTGCGGCGCGCCATGGCCACGAGTGAGCGGGCGAGCATCACCACCGCCCTGCGCGCCGCGTGCGAGCTGACCGAGCTCCTGGGCGGCGAGCTGGCGCCGCGGGTCGGCTGGACGTACCCGGCCGCCGCCCACGCGCGGGTCGTGGCGTGGCTGGCCGCGCGCGACGAGGGTCGCGGCTAAGGGCGCTGGCCGGTCGGTCGAACCAGTGAGGGTGCGCGCGAGCCGGCTGCCGCGAGGCAGAGCGCGCCGATCCCCGTGGTGAGAAGCAGGCCGAGGCGCGCGAGCAGCATGCCCGCCACCGCGGCGTCGACCGGGCCACCCGTGGCAGCGACGAGCGCGGCGAGTGCACCCTCCTGGAGGCCGATCCCGCTCGGCGAGATGGGGATCGCCAGGCTGAGGCGCGCGACCGCCACCGCGGCGAGGGTCGGCAGCGTAGCGAGCGCCGGATCCACCGCGATCAGCACCGCCCACGTGAGACCGATGGCAAGGGCGTGGAAGGCGAGCCCATTGCCGAGGCCGATCCAGGCGGCGCCGCGCAGCGCGACCGGCCCCTCGCCGGTGGCCGGAGCACCGCCGACGAGGCCGATGAGGCGCCGATGCATGCCGGCGAGGGCCGGCGGCGGCACGAGCAGGACGATCGCCACCGCCACGACGATGCCGACCGCTGCGACCGCGACGAGGATCATGCTCGCCGACACACCGGCGCCGGCGAGGATGGCGAGCGCGGCGAGGCTCAGCGCCCCGAGCGCCGCGTAGCTCGTGGCGCGCTGCACGACGATGGGGAGGACCGCTGCGCCCCAGCCGTGGCCGTGCGCGCGCATGGCGGCGGCGCGGTAGAGGTCGCCGCCCACGTTGGCGGGCGTGATGCCGCCGAGCGCCTGCGCCGCGTAGTAGGCACGCACCGCGGCCGCCGGCGGCAGGACGCTGCCGGTGAGCGCAGCGACGATCGCGCGCCAGCCGAGCGCGGCGATGAGGTGAACCGCGGCGAGCCCGGCAATGGCAGGGACGACGAGCCACGGGTTGGCGGCGGCGAGATGCCGCAGCACGCTGGGCAGGTCAGCGGTGAGCAGGACGAGCCCCAGCAGCGCGACGCCGAGCGCGATCCGGCCCGCGCGCAGCCAGCCGCGGCTCACGACGCGACACTCCGTGCAGGTGTCCCGAGCGCCGCGGTGAGTGCGGCGACGAGCGCCTCGCCCGTCGGCGCCACCGCCGGGATGCCCCGCTCGGCCAGCCAATGCTCGCATTTCTCCGCGTATGGGATCGGCACGATCGGCACGCCACCGCGCTCGGCGAAGAGGAGGCCGTGGTACCGCATGACGACGGCTGCCGAGAGGCGGGCGTAGGCCGATACGACGTCGGCGGGATGCTCCGCCTCGAGCACGCGGAGGCGCGGTTGACGAGCGCGCAGACGCTCCGCCAGCCCTCGATCGTCGTGCTGTCGGACGCTGGGATGACGGCTCATCGGGATGAAGCAGAAGTCGACGCCCGGAAACTGCGCCATCGCCACCTCCGCCGCGCGGACGACCTCATCGGTCAGTGCGGGCTCCACATCGGTCAGCGCGAGCCCCACCACCGGACGCCCAAGCTGCACGCCGGCCTCGCGGAGCAGTCGCGTCCCAACCTCGGGCGGCGAGGCTGCCATGTGGGCCGACAGGTCCGGCGCCACGACGGCGGGCACGCCCCAGGCGGCGGCGATCTGGCTCGATTCCAGGTCACGCACCGTCACCGATGCGGCCCGGCGCAGGAGACCCGCCACCATGCGCTGCGTCGACGGCGATAGATCGCGGTCGAGCCCGATGCCGGTGACGACCACGCGGCGTCCTGTGCTGGCAAAGGATCCGAACGCGGGCAGGAGGCGTCCCACGCGCCCCATGTGACGGCCGAACAGCCCTCCTCCGCCGACCACGAGGCTGCGGTGCCGGGTCAGCGCGAGCGGCGCGGCGGCGATGCCGATGCTCGGCACGTCGTGAAGCGAGGCGGTGCCACGCGGGTCGCGCGAGACGACGGTGACGTCCGGGCGATCCAGCTGCGCGAGCAGGCCCGCGAGGATGGCCTCATCCCCCACGTTGCGATAGCCGTAGCCGCCGACGACGAGGACCGGGCCCGGAAGCGTCACGGGCCGCCGCCCGAGCGGTCGAACGCGAGGTAGCTGCCGAAGTCCGCGGCCAGGTGGAAGCCCAGCGCCTCGAGCCTGGCCCGCCGGGTTTCGAGGAGTCCGTCGCGCGGCAGGATCGCCGCGGTGACCCCGTACGTCGCCAGCAGCGTCGCTGGATCGAGGACGGCGACATTGACCGAGCTGACCGGCGAGCCGGTCAAGTCGGTGACCGACAGCCGAACAGACAGTCCGACCCCGTGCACGAGCACCGTACCGTCCGCCGCGCTGCTGAGCATTGCACCATCGCCGGCGACGAGACGGAGCCGCGGCGCGCTTGATCCAAGCGTGGCGAAGACAAGATTCAGCTCATGCGAGCTGCCGGTCGCCGACACGAGCGGCGTCACGCCCGCGGGGCGGAGGGCCAGCGTGATGTCGGTCGGATGCGCGGTGCCCGAGGTCTCGGCTGCGAGCTCGAGCGTGGAGCCACCGGCAGCCAGCGTCACCGTCTGTCGGTACGCAACACTGCCCGTCGCCCGCGCCCCCTCCCAGCGGAACGTGCGGGCCGCAACTTCCGATGTCCGCGTCGTTTCGGCCACGCCGGGCGGGAGGTTCGCGAGACGCGCGACGAGTCCCCCACCTGCCTGACCGATGGTCGTGGCGACTGGGATCGTGCGCAGCAGGTCGATGTACTCCCCTCCATGGTTCGCCGCGATCGTGAGCGTTCGAGGCGTGGGATCGGTCGCGTCTGCGTCGGCGAAACGAGCCACGAAGAAGGCGTTCACCACGGCCCCGCTCCCGCGCAGCAGCGCGTCGGCCGCAAGACTGCGCTGCCACTCGGCTGGACGGAAGCTGTAGCGGATCGCGCCGCTGAACAGGGTCGCGCGGCCAGTCAGGCCTTCAAGCCACTTTGCCTCGCGGACCGGCGCGAGGATCGTGCCACCGGCGGGTTGCGTCGCGGCGACCCAAGCCGCAACGCGGTCCAGGCCAGCCGCGTCGGCCAGGGCGTAGCCACGCAGCTGGTCGGTGAAGCGTCCGACACTCGAAGGGGTGGCCACGATCACCGCCGCGGCGAGCAGCCCGACCGCCCAGGTGCGCCGGCTTCCATGGTGGCCCCTCGTTGCCGCGATTCCCGCCACGCGTCCGAGGCCAAGGGCCAGGATCCCGGCTGCCGCCACGACGAGCGGCGCCAGCAGCGGCGTTGCGAAGCGGGGGTAATCGGTGGACGCGCCGCCGACGACCGACACGAGGATGACCACCACCGTCGTGGCGGTCCAGGCCGCGAGCATCGCCCATGACCCGAGTCGCCGTCGGCGCAACTCGCCCAAGCCGCCTAGCACGATGCCGGACGCGCCGACAAGCGCCAGTGCCGTAGTCGGCCAGTAGGCGGCGAAGGCCGCGAGCAGTCG
>JBBQMC010000013.1:0-23532 GCA_038328565.1 Candidatus Limnocylindria bacterium | reverse complement strand
TCGGCGGTGGCGGCCGCTACGACGGGCTGGTCGAGCGGCTCGGCGGACCGTCGACGCCGGGGATCGGCTTCGGGATCGGGATCGACCGCACCGTCCTCGCGCTGGAGGCTGCCCGCGTGGACGTGCCAGCCAGCCAGCCGCTGGTTGCGGTGCTCGGCACCAGCGACGACCTCGCCATGCGCCTGAGGATCGCCACGGCACTCCGTGACGCCGGCCTGGCGATCCGTCCCGACGGGTCGACGCGGAAGCTCGGCCGCCAGATCGAGTCGGCAGCCAAGGCGGGCGCGCGGTGGGCGGTCATCGTGGGCGAGGGGGAGCGGCTGGCGCTCAAGGACCTCGCCAGCGGGGAGCAGCGCGACGACGTCACCATCGACGAGGTCAGTCGGCTCGCCTGACCGGCGAGGCCGGCGTCACTCCGGGGTTGGTCTGCCGGGCCGCAGGACGAGGGTGGCGGCGCCGAGGCTGAGGATCAGCACCCCAGCCCCGAAGAAGACGGGCACGGTGAGGCCCGTGTCGACGTCGGCGCGCGTGCCGGCGGCGGTCAGGACGACGACGCTGCCCCACAGGATCGCAAGGACGGCGCCGCAGGCGATGAGCAGCAGCCCCAACTCCGGCCAGCGGCCCTCGCCGCGATAGTGGAGCGCCAGCAGCGCGAACCCGCCGAGGAGCAGCGACAGGAAGATCGGCGCCACCACGAAGATGCTGCACAGGAAGCCGGTCATGGCGCCCGTCATCGCGGCCAGTGCGACCGGGTGCCAGCGCCCGAGCTCGCCGATGATCCCGATCTTCTCGAGGCCGCCCATCACCAGCAGCACGACGAGAACGGCGCCGAGGGCCAGGAAGGCGACGAGGAACGGATTCATTCGGCGCCGATCATACGCAGGCCATCGACTACCATGGCCGCCCCATGTCGATGAGCGCGCGCCCCACGTCCCTGCGCACCCATACCTGCGGCGAGCTGCGCCCCGACGCGGTCGGGAAGCGAGTCACGCTGGCCGGCTGGGTCCACCGCCGCCGGGACCACGGCCATCTCACGTTCTTCGACCTTCGCGACCGCTACGGCATCTCCCAGGTCGTCACCTCGTCCGACGACGCACCCGATGCCCACGCCGCCGGCGAGGCGGCGCGCAACGAGTGGGTCATCCAGGTCAGTGGGGTGGTTCGCGTCCGTCCGGAGGGGACGAGCAACGCGGAGCTCGCCACCGGCCAGATCGAAGTGGCGGTCGACGAGCTGACGGTCCTCAACCCGAGCAGGGTGCCGCCGTTCTACGTCAACGAGGAGCAGCCCGGTCTCGACGAATCGCTGCGCCTGAGGCATCGGTACCTCGACCTCCGCCGCCCACCGATGCAGGAGCGGATCCTCATGCGCTCGCGCCTCGCGGTCGCGATCCGGCGCGCGCTCGACGACGAGGGCTTCGTTGAGATCGAGACGCCGACCCTCATCCGCTCCACCCCGGAGGGGGCGCGTGACTTCGTCGTCCCGTCGCGCCTGCGCCCGGGCGAGTTCTACGCGCTGCCGCAGAGCCCGCAGGTCCTCAAACAGCTCCTCATGGTCGCCGGCTATGACCGCTATTTCCAGCTCGCGCACGCCTATCGGGACGAGGATATGCGCGGCGACCGCCAGCCGGAGCACACCCAGGTCGACATCGAGATGAGCTTCGTGACCGAGGAGGACGTCATCTCGACCATCGAGCGCGTCGTGACCCGGGTCGCGAAGGAGGTTGTACCGGATCGGCCGCTCCTCGCCGAGCCGTTCCCGCGCCTCACGTACGAGGACGCGCTCGCGCGCTACGGCTCCGACAAGCCCGACCTGCGCTTCGGGATGGAGCTCAGCGACCTGACCGATCTCGTGCGCGCAGTCGACTTCCGCGTCTTCGCGGAGCCGATCGCCGCCGGCGGTGCGGTGCGCGCCATCGTGGCGCCCGGGTGCGGCGACTACTCGCGCAAGCAGCTCGACGAGCTGACCGATCTCGCCCGACGCCACGGCGCGGCCGGGCTCGTCCACCTCGCGGTCCAGGACGACGGCACGTTCCACGGCCCGGCGGCGAAGTTCCTCGCCGGCCATGAGACCGAGGTGCTCGCAGCCACCGGAGCCGAGGCCGGTGACCTCATCCTCGTCGTCGCCGACGCGGACCCCATCGCCGCCGCCGAGGCGCTCGGCCACGTCCGGCTCGCGATGGGCGATCGGCTCGACCTGCGGACCTCCGGCGTCCTCGCCTACGTGTGGATCCAGCGCTTCCCGATGTTCAAGTGGGATGCGGATGGCGAGCGCTGGGACGCGACCCACAATCCGTTCAGCGCTCCGGCCCCGGAGGACATCGACCGCCTTGAGTCCGACCCGGCATCGGTCCACGCGCAGCAGTACGACCTCGCCCTCAATGGCTGGGAGTGCGGCGGCGGGTCGATCCGCATCCACCAGCGGCCGCTGCTCGAGCGGGCATTCGCCCTCATGGGCCACACGATCGACGGCATGCGCGACCAGTTCGGCGCGCTCCTCGACGCGCTCGAGTACGGCGCCCCGCCCCACGGTGGGATCGCGATCGGCCTGGACCGATGGGCCGCCCTCTACGCGGAGGTCGACAACATCCGGGAGGTGATGGCCTTCCCGAAGACCCAGTCGGGGACGGACCTCATGCTCGATGCCCCCTCGCCGATCGCGCCGCAGCAGCTCGACGAGCTCCATCTCCAGGTGGTCAAGGGAGACTAGCGCGGGAGGGTCGTGCGTCCCACGGGGTGGGGCTAGCGGCCAGACGCGGTCCCTGCACCTCGCTTGCGTGGCCGCCCATCCCGCCCCATGGCACCTGTGGCCACGCAGATCGCGTCTCGCGACGATCTGCGCCATGCGCTGGGACGAGCGGCATGCGTGAGCAGCGTGTGTCGCCGATATCCCCACCCGCCGGGACACGCGCGCCGGCCCCGGGCGTCGGCGCTACGCGCCCGGGTTCCTATAATCATCGCCAATGGCGATCTACCTCGACCACGCGGCGACGTCGCCGCTGCGGCCGGAGGTGCTCGAGGCGATGCTTCCGTACCTCACCGAGCACACCGGCAACCCCTCGAGCCTGCACGCCGCCGGGCGGCGGGCACGCCAGGGGGTCGACGAGGCACGCGAGACGATCGCCGCCCTCATCGGCGCGCGCCCGCGCGAGGTCGTCTTCACCTCCGGCGGGACCGAGGCGGACAACCTGGCGCTCAAGGGCGTGGCCTGGGCCGCGAGCGGACGCGGGAAGCACATCGTCACGTCCGCCGTCGAGCACAAGGCGGTCCTCAATGCCGCATCGGTCCTCGAGCGGCATGGCTTCGAGATCACGGTGTTGCCGGTTGACCAGTTCGGCCGCGTCGACCCCGCCGCCGTGGCCGATGCCCTCACCGAGCGCACGTCGCTCGTCAGCGTCATGGCGGCGAACAACGAGGTCGGCACCCTCCAGCCGATCGCCGAGATCGGCGAGATCGTCCGTGACCACCGCGCGCTCTTCCACGTGGATGCTGTCCAGTGGGCCGCCCACCTGGCGATCGACGTCGATGCGTGGCAGGCGGACCTGGTCAGCCTCTCCGGCCACAAGCTTGGTGGCCCGAAGGGTGTCGGCGCGCTCTTCGTGCGCCGCGGCACGCAGCTCCTGCCCCAGCTCCAGGGCGGGTCGCAGGAGCGGCAGCGGCGCGCCGGGACGGAGGACGTGCCTGCCATCGTCGGCTTCGGCGTCGCCTTCCGCCTCGTTCACGGCAACGCCACCGACCGGGAGGCGGAGCACGCGCGCCAGCTTGACCTGGCGCGGCGGCTGCGCAAGGCATTGGGCGACGTGCCTGGCCTTGCCTGGACCGGCGATCCTGGCGCCCGGCTGCCCGGCATGGTGAGCGCGGTGATCGACGGTATCGAGGGCGGCGACCTCGTCGCGGCGCTCGACCTGGAGGGGATCGAGATCTCGACCGGCAGCGCCTGTACTTCGGGAAGCACCGAGCCGAGCCACGTCCTGCTTGCCATGGGCGTCGACCCGCACCTGGCCCACGGATCGCTGCGCATCACCGCCGGACCGACCAGCACGATCGACGAGATCGACCGCACGGCAGTGGTCCTGTCCACCATCGTGAGCCGCCTGCGCGGCGGCGTCCCGACCCCCGTGGTCAGCGCATGAGCGGCCGCATCGTGGCCGCCATGAGCGGCGGCGTGGACTCGAGCGTGGCCGCCGCGCTGCTCGCCGCCGACCGGCGCGACGGCGGCCCGGAGGTGGTCGGCGTGTGGATGCGCCTCTCCCCGGACGAGGGCGAGGGCTACGAGCTGCGACGCTCCTGCTGCTCCCCGGACGCGGCCGACGACGCACGTCGCGTGGCGCAGTTGGCCGGCATCCCGTTCTTCGTCCTCAACCTCGAGCGCGAGTTCGGCACCCAGGTCATCGACGCGTTCGTCGATGGCTATCTCGAGGGCGCCACTCCGAACCCGTGCCAGGCATGCAACCAGCACATCAAGTTCGACGTGCTCCTGCAGCGCGGCCTCGCCGCCTACGGTGCGGACGCGGTCGCCACCGGCCACTACGCGCGGATCACGACCGATGCCGGCGGCCGCCATCGGCTGCTGCGTGCCCACGACACGGCGAAGGACCAGACCTACTTCCTCTGGACGCTCACCCAGGCGCAGCTGGCGGCAACCCGCTTTCCGCTCGGGGAGCTGACGAAGCCCGAGGTGCGGGCGATCGCGGCCAATCTCGCGCTGCCGACCGCCGCGAAGCCGGAGAGCCAGGAGATCTGCTTCGTCCCGCTCGGCGACTACCGCGCACTGCTTGCCGAGCGTCGCGGCTACGATGGCGAGCCGGGACCGATCGTCGACGTGGACGGCACCGAGGTTGGCACCCACACCGGGTACGCCCACTACACCGTCGGCCAGCGTCACGGGCTCGGGCTCGCGCTCGGCGAGGCGGTCTACGTCCGCGAGGTGCTGCCGGCGACGAACACCGTCGTCATCGGCCGGCGCGACGAGATCGCGAGCCGATCGTTCGCGGCCGCCGGGCGCCACTTCATCGCCGGCGAGCCACCCGCGGACCGTTTCGCGGCCGCGGTCCGCATCCGCCACCGTGCGGAGCCGGTCGTCTGCGAGGTGACGCTCGTCGGCGACGACCGGCTGACGATCGAGACGGCCGACCCGGTCTGGGCGCCGGCCCCTGGGCAGGCGGCCGTGCTGTACGCCGGCGACGAGGTGCTCGGCGGGGCGCGGATCGCGCGCGCGGCATGACGCCCTGGCTCGCGGTGAGCGTCCTCGCCGCGCTCGCCAACCTCTTCGGGTTCCTCGCCGTCCGCGGGCGCTGGGGACGGATGACGCTCGCCCTCGGCGCGGCGAGCCTCGCCGGCATGCTCGCCGGCAGCGCGATCGGCGATCGCGTGGGGCTCGACCTGCTGCGCATCGGTGACGTGGGGCTCGTGGCCGGCTCGATCGGCGCACAGCTTGCGATGCTGGCGGCGCTGCTCCTGTCGGCGATGGGGCCGCAGCCGGCAGCGGTCGACGAGGGCTGATGCGACATACTGCGTGCGCCGTGGCGGCGCACGCCATCGGTGCAGCAGCGAGGGTGACATGGAGCTCGTGACCGCGATCTTCAACGTGGGGGTCGGGCTCGGCGTGCTCCTGGTGGGCGCGGCGCTCCTGTATCTCGTCGTCCAGACGACGCCATTGCTGCGTGAGTCGCGGGCGCTGGCCGAGGACGCGCGACGCCTCACGCGGCTGGCGGAGCAGGAGGCGCGGCCCATCCTCGCCCACTCGCGCGAGCTCGCCGCCAATGCCGAGGTGCTGTCCGAGGACGTGGCCGTCAAGCTCGATCGGCTCAACGACCTCATGAATGCGCTTCAGCACACGCTGGAGTCGGTGACCGTGACCGCCTCGCCCGGACGGGTGGCCTTCGGCTCGGTAGAATCGCCCTACCCACGGGAGGAGGATCCCTACCCATGACCAACTCAGGATTCGGCAGCTTCCTTGCCGGCATCGTGATCGGCGGCCTCGTCGGCGCCGCCATCGGCCTGCTCATCGCCCCGGAGACCGGGGACCAGATGCGGGAGCACGTCGGCGAGTTCGTCGACGCGAAGCGCTCCGCCTTCGGCGACGCGGTGAGCGAGGGCCGCGCCGCGGCCGAGCAGGCACGCGCCGAGATGCTCGCCGAGTACGAGCTCGAGGCCGGCGCCGGAGGCGCCGTCTCGTAACCCGCCACCCCGCGGCCCAGGGCCGCGTCACGCATCAGGGTCGAGAGCCGGTGGGTACGCCGGCTCTCGCCGTTGTGGAGCATCCGAGCTGACCATGGAGCCGAAGAGCGCGGCCGAGATCCGCGAGCAGTACCAGCGCTTCTTCGAGGCGCGCGGCCATACCCGCGTGCCCTCGGCGCCCCTGCTCGCGCGCGACGATCCGACGCTCCTGTTCGTCAACTCCGGCATGGCGCCGTTCAAGCGCGTGCTGACCGGCGAGGAGAAGCGCGACTACGTGCGCGCTGTCGACTCGCAGCTGTGCCTCCGCGTGCAGGGCAAGCACAACGACTTCGAGGAGGTCGGGCGCACGCCACGGCACCACACGCTGTTCGAGATGCTCGGCAACTGGAGCTTTGGCGACTACTTCAAGCGCGACGCCATCCACTGGGCCTGGCAGTTCCTGACCGATGAGCTCGGCATCCGGGCCGACCGCATCGCCGCCACCGTGTACACCGATGATGACGAGGCGCGCGCGGTATGGGCGGACGAGATCGGCCTGCCACCGGAGCGGCTCGTCCGATGGGGCAACATCGCCGCCGGCGACGAGAAGAACTTCTGGCGGATGGGCGACACCGGGCCGTGTGGCCCATGCAGCGAGCTTCACTACGACCGCGGCGCGGAGCTGTCCGAGGGGCCGGGCTGCGTGCCGGACCACTCCGAGCACTGCCCGCGCTGGCTGGAGGTCTGGAACCTCGTGTTCATGGAGTTCGACCGCGCGGCTGACGGCACGCTGACACCGCTGCCGTTCAAGAGCGTCGACACCGGGATGGGACTCGAGCGGCTCAGCTCTGTCGTGCAGGGCGTCGACTCGAACTACAAGACAGACCTCTTCGTGCCGATCATCGACCGACTGGCCGCGTTCATCGGCCACGATCCGGAGACGGTCGAGTCGGAACGGTTCAGCTACCAGGTCGTGGCCGACCACTCGCGCGCCATGACGTTTCTGATCGGCGAGGGCATCGCGCCCGCCAACGACGGGGCGGGCTACGTCCTGCGCCGCATCATTCGCCGCGCGCTGCGCCACGGGCGCCTCATGGGCATCACCCAGCCGTTCCTGCGCGAGACGTGCGCGGTCGTGATCGAGCTGATGGGGCGCGCCTACCCGCACCTGGCCGCGCAGGGGGAGCGCATCCTCGACGCGGTCGCGACCGAGGAGGCGAAGTTCGCACGGACCTTGGAGTTGGGCAGCGCCCGCCTCGCCGAGTTGGTCGAACGGGGTGAACAGATCAGCGGAGCTGATGCCTTCCGCCTGCACGACACGTTCGGCTTCCCGATCGACCTCACCGTGGAGATGGCCGGCGAGTCGGGCGTGACCGTCGACCGCGCGGGCTTCGAAGCGGCCATGGCGGGGCAGCGTGCAGCGTCAAGAGGAACGCGCGAGTCCGCGTTCGTTCTCGGTCCTGCTGAAACGCAGTTCCAAACGCTTCGGTCGGAGTTCATCGGCTATCCGAACGAGACGGATGCCGAAGGGCTCTCCGTCATCGGCGTGGCGGCCGCTCCGGACGGCCGAACGCTCGTGGTCCTCGACCGCACGCCGTTCTACGCGGAGGGTGGCGGGCAGATCGGTGACCGAGGCGTGCTCGTCGGCGAGGGGGGTACGCTCACCGTCGAGGACAATCAGCGCGTGGGGGACGCGATCGTGCACATCGGTTCGCTCGAGGGCGAGCTCCACCGCGACGACCTCGTCGTGGCCCACGTCGACGCGGAGCGGCGCTGGGGGGCGGCGCGCAACCACACCGCCACGCACCTCCTCCACCGTGCCCTGCGCGACGTCCTCGGCGAGCAGGCGAAGCAGGCCGGCTCGTACGTTGGCCCCGACGGCCTGCGCTTCGACTTCCCGGCGCAGGGTGCCACCCCTCGGGACGTGCTGCGCGAGGTGGAGCGCCGTGTGAACGCGCAGGTCCGCCGCGACGTGAAGGTCGTGCCCGCGACGATGTCGATGACCCAGGCGCAGGCGCTCGGGGCCGACATGTTCTTCGGTGAGAAATACGTGCCCGAATCGGTGCGGGTGGTGCAAGTCGACGGCTACAGCAAGGAGCTGTGCGGCGGGACGCACGTGGCCCGAACCGGGCAGATCGGCACATTCCTCGTTACCGGCGAATCGAGCATCGGGGCCGGCCTGCGACGGATCGAGGCGGTGACGGGCGCGACCGCCACCGAGCTGATCGCCATGCGCCTGGACGCGCTCCATGACAGCGCGAAGTTGCTCGGCGAGCGGGAGGAAGCGGTCCCGGCGCGGGTCGAGGCGCTCCTTGCCCGCCTCCGCGCGGCTGAGAAGGGGGCAAGGGGCCCGGCCTCGAGTGCCGCCCGCCTGGATGCGGCCGCCGCGCTCGCCGGCGCGCAGGACGCGGGGACCGCGAAGGTCGTCGTGGGCAGCTTCCCCGAGGCCGATGCGGTGGCCCTACGGACGCTCGTTGACGACCTCCGAGGCCTGACCGGGCGTTTCGCTGCCGTCCTGGCGGGTGGTGCCGGCGGGCAGCCCGCGATCCTCGTGGCGGCGAGCCGCGACCTCGCCGGCGAGGGCTTCGACTCCGTGGCCGTGATCCGTGCGGTCGGGTCGCTCATCGGCGGGGGTGGGGGAGGACGCCCGGACCTTGCCCAGGCCGGCGGCCGCGATGCAAGCCGCCTCGACGACGCGCTCCGCGAGGCAACGCGCCTGACCCTCGAGACGCTCGCGCGCCTCGAGGCCGGCTGAGCGCGGCGGTCCGAGCACCGTGCAGGATCTCATCGGTCGCGTCGCCGGCCGTGTGCGCGGCACGCGGACGGGTCGGGGGAAAGCGCCGCGCCCGCTGGCGATCACCGCCCTCGACATCGGCACCGAGTTCGCGAAGGTGCTCGTGGTGACCGCCGAGCAGCGGCCGGACGGCACGCTCGACGCCGTCGTGCGGGGCAGCGGCCGCCGTCGCCAGGGCCTGTCCCACATGCAGTCAGGGACGGTGAGCGACATCGACGCGGTGGTGGCGAACTGCGCCGCCGCCCTCGGCGAGGCGGTCTCGATGGCCGGCCGGCGGCCAGGACCGGCGGTGATCGGCATCGCCGGCGAGCTCGTGAAAGGCACCACCGCGACAGTGGTCACCCGCCGGGAGGACCCGCGCGCCGCGATGACCGAGCCCGAGCTGGCCGGGATCGTCGAGCGGGCGCAGGACTCGGCGCTCGCCGACGCGGAGGGCCAGATCGCGTGGGAGGCAGGCGTCCCGCGCCTTGACGTCCGGCTCGTCCACGCCGCAATCACAGAGATCAAGATCGACGGCTATCCGGTGAGCAACCCCATCGGCTTCACCGGCGCGCAGGTCGAGCTCGCCCTGTTCAACGCGTTCGCGCCCATGGTCCACCTTGGGGCGCTCCAGTCGGTTGCCGGCGCCCTGAAGCTCGAGCTGCTCGGCGTGATCGCCGAACCCTATGCGGTGGCGACCTGCCTCGACCCGGGTGAGCTCGGCGATGCCGGCGCGATCTTCGTCGACGTCGGGGGCGGCACGACCGATGTCGCCCTCGTGCGTCGCGGCGGCGTGGCGGGCACGAAGATGCTCGCCCTCGGCGGCCGCGCGTTCACGAAGGGCCTCGCGGATCGGTTCGATCTCGGCTTCGCGCGCGCCGAGGCCGTGAAGATCGCGCTCGCCGAGGGGGCGAAGCCACCCGAGCCGATCGACGCGGATGCGGCGCGCGAGGCGCTCGCCACCGATGCCGCGGTCTGGCGACGCGGCGTGGCGCTCATGATCGAGGACCTCGCCGCCGGTGAGCTGCTTCCCGGCCGGATCTATCTCTGCGGTGGCGGCGCGCGGCTGCCCCAGGTGCGCGAGGCCCTCGGCGACGACGCGTGGTGGCGTGAGCTGCCGTTCGCGCGCCGTCCCACCGTGCGCGGACTCGCACCCGGGGAGATTCCCGGCATCCGCGACGCCACCGGCGAGCTGACGACCGAGCAGGATGTCACCCCGATCGCGCTCGCCCACCAGGCGCTCATCCTCGACGTCCAGACGAACGCCACCGAGCGCGCCATGCGCCGTGCGGTGCGGAGCCTCGACCTGTGAGCGACGACGCAAACCTCGTCTACCTCGAGCCGGACGACGAGATCACGACCGTCGTGCGGCGCCTTCGCGAGACCGATGCGCCGCGCGTCATCCTTGTCGCCCCGGGCCGCACGAAGGCCACCACCTCCGCCGTGGGCCTCCGTCTCGTCGGCGCGCTGGCGCGCGACGAGGGACGCGAGATCGTACTTGTCGGCGACGCGGCGGCACGCTCCCTCGCGGCCGAGGCCGGCATTGCGGCCGTCGCATCGGTCGCCGAGGCGCGCTCGCTCGCCGTCGGGGCGATGCCCGCGCCGACGGGGACCGCGCCGGAGCGGGCGCGGATCTCGGTGGTTCGGGGAGAGCGGCGACCCATGGCACCCGTGATCCAGCCCGCTGAGCCGGCGCCCCCGGCGCCCGTCGATCGCTTCGACGAGACGCGTGCCGTCCCGGTCGTCGCGGCGGCGCCCGCGCCTCCACGTCCCGCCAGGCGGTATCCGCAGCGCCCGGGGAGCGGGCGACGCCTCCCCGGAACGGCGGTCGCGCTGATCGTGCTGCTGGCGCTGCTCGCAGGCGTCGCAGGTGCCGCGGTCGTCGTGCCCGGGGCGACGGTGCGCATCGTGCCGGCCGCGCAGCCGATCGGTCCGTTCAGCTACGACGTGACGCTCGCCGTTGCGGGAGAGGAGCGGGGAACCCTCACCGCCTCCGCGGACGGGACGGCCAGCGGCGAGGACGTCCAGCTCGTCGCCGCGGGCGGCACCGCGACGTTCCTCAACTACAGCTACGTCGACGTCGAGATTCCGAGCGGCACGAAGGTCTCGACGAGCGGCACCGTCATGTTCACGACCACCGAAGGCGCGGTCGCGCCGGGTGGCCAGCTGGTGATCGGACGCGACCCGCCCATCGTGCCCGGGGAGGTGAGCGTCGGCATCGTGGCGGCGGAGCCCGGCGAGACAGGCAACGTGGCCGCGGGCGCGATCGACACGGTCGAGAACCGCCGCCTCGACGGGTACCTGCGCGGTTTCCAGGGACAGAACGGCCAGCGGGTCGTGAACCGTCAGGCGACGACGGGCGGGGCCGAGAACCACCGCACCAAGGTCGAGCAGGCCGATGTCGATGCCGCCCTGAAAGCGGTGCGTGCGGACCTTGCGACGCAGCTCGCCGGCATCCTCGTCGCCGACCCAACCCGCCTCTATCCGGCGGTCGCCGCGGCGGAGCCAGAGATCACCGTTCCCGACGACCTCGTCGGATCGGTGGATGCCCCGACCTTCACGCTCGAGGGTTCCCTCGCCTACGCCCAGCCATACGTCGCGGAAGCCGACGCGGCATCCGCCGCGCGCGCGAAGCTTGATGCCGACCCCATCGCGGTGCCTGCGGGGATGGACGTCCTGACCGATTCTGTGGGCGTGACACTCGGCGACGGGACCGTAGAGGGATCATCGATCACGGTCGCGGCCACGGTGGCGGCCGCGGTGGCGCCGCGCCTCGACGCCGATCACGTTCGCGAGCTTGTCGCGAATCGGAGCCCGGAGGCCGCGCGCGCCGCGCTCGCCTCGCTGGGCACTGCATCGGTCGAGCTGTGGCCGGGCTGGGTGAACGAGGTCACCGGGGTGCGGTGGCGGATCGCGGTGGAGCTCCAGTCCGCCGTCACGCCGCTGCCGAGCGGCAGCGGGTCGCCGCCCCTGGTTACGAGCGCCAGCGCCGCACCGTGACACGGGTCATCGGCATCGACCATGGGACCAGGCGGATCGGGATCGCGGTCGGCGACACGGAGACGGGGATGGCGTTCGCGCGCGGCGTCGTCCGTGTCCGGAACCGAGCAGCCGCCGTCGCCGAGCTCGTCGAGCTGGCGGCCGCGGAGTCGGCGGATCGGTTCGTCATGGGCCTGCCGCTCCATGCGGACGGCACCGAGGGTGAGCAGGCTGCGGTGGCACGGGGCTTCGGAGTGGCGCTCGCGCAGGCATCGAACCTGCCGGTCTCGCTCCTCGACGAGCGGCTCACGAGCTGGGAGGCCGGCGAGGGGCTGGCGGCCGCGGGTCGTCGGCCGCGCCGGGGCTCCGGCGAGCTGGACGCCGCTGCCGCCCGCCTGATCCTGCAACAATATCTCGACGACCTGGCCGGTAGGGGGCACGCCGGGAGCGACCCGTCGACCCGTCCACAGGAGCCTGCATGAGCCGTCGGATGCCCCGTCGCGAGCTGGAGGAGCGGCGCAACGCCCGGATGCGCGACCTGCGCGACCAGCGCGAGTCGCCGATTCGTCGTCGGCGACGGCTCCAGCCGGTCGTCCTCCTCGCCTGGTTCGCGGGCGTCATCGCCGTGCTTGCGTTCCTCATCTTCGTCGGCTTCCTCGCCTTCGCGCCGCGGCTCATGTCCTGGGTCGAGTCGCACCCCGGCTCGATCGAGAACGGACTCGTCCACGATTTCGTCAGCTGGTATCAGCCGTCGGCGCTCGAGGACACGCCGGCCAGCGAGCAGCGCAAGCGGGTCACCGTCGTCGTCGCCAGCGGGATGACCGATGCCGCGATTGGCGACCTGCTCACCCAGCAGGGCGTCGTGCGCAGCCCGCTTGCCTTTCAGTGGGCCGTGAAGTCGGCGAATCGCACCGGCACGCTCGCCTTCGGCACGTATGACCTGTCGCCGACCATGAAGCCATCGGAGATCGTCGCCACGCTGCGCGGGCAGGCGTTCGAGCAGACGGCGGTGACGATCCGCGAGGGGTTGCGGCTCGAGGAGATCGTGGCGACCTTCGCGGCCAGCGACATGACGATGAACATCGGTGAGTTCGCGAAGGTGGTGAAGGATCCGCCGGCGGACCTGCTCAATGAGTTCGACTTCCTCAATAACCTGCCGAAGGGTCGCTCGCTCGAGGGCTACCTGGCGCCGAACACGTACGAGTTCAAGGTCAACGAGGCACCGCTCGAGGTCGTCCGCAAGCTGCTCACCGCGTTCGGCAGCTCGACGCTTCCGGCCGAGGTGCGCGACGGGATCACGGCGCAGGGCCTGACGATCGACCAGGCCGTGATCATCGCCAGCATCGTCGAGCGCGAGGCCGTGGTGGAGAAGGAGCGGCCGCTCATCGCGGCGGTCTACATCAACCGCTTCCTGAACCCGAACAACGGAGAAACGAACGGCCTGCTCAACGCCGATCCGACGCTCCAGTACGGCCTCGCGACCGCGGACCACGGGACCTCGCCGCTCACCGATTGGGGAACGATCGAATGGTGGAAGCGGCTCGAGGTGACCGGTGGCGACGTGCAGCTGCCCGATGCGCTCGCTGGCTACCAGACCTACCTCCACCCCGGCCTGCCGCCGACCCCGATCGCGGCGCCGCGCGCCTCCTCGCTCGCCGGCGTCGCCACGGCAGACCTCGGCCAGGGCTACCTGTACTTCGTGGCGGGCTGCCCGGGCGGCACCCGCGACGGCTCGCACTACTTCGCGAAGACGAACGCGCAGCAGATCGCGAACACCGCGAAGGCGAACGCGGAGTGCGCCGGCTGACGGCTGTGCCTTTAGGGTAGCGTGGCGATCATCGTGTTCTGGCCCGGTCGTCTCGCCCTCCAGAGGTCCCGCCTGAGCCGGGCCGGTGCCGTATCCTGACGGGCGCACCACCATCGGTCCTTCCGGCAGGAGCAGCGATTGATCAGTACCGGCGACGTCAAGAAGGGCGTCATCATCGAGCTCGACGGGCAGCTCATGAAGGTCCTCGACTGGACCCACATCAAGATGGCCCGCGGCTCGGCCCAGGTCCGGATGAAGCTCCAGAACGTGCGGAAGGGCGACATCATCGAGCGCACCTTCCAAGCCGGCACGCGCTGGCCGCGCGCGCGCGTCGAGCAGCGCCGGGTGCAGTACCTCTACGCGGACGGCGGCACGTATCACTTCATGGACAATGAGACGTACGACCAGTTCGCGGTGAGCGGCAGCCTGCTGGGTGACGATGCGCGCTTCCTGAAGGAGAACACCGACGTCTTCGTCACGAGCTACGAGAACGAGATCCTTGGCGTCAACCTGCCGGTCACCGTCGACCTGCTCGTGACGCAGACCGATCCGGGCTTCGCCGGCGACACCGCCACCGGCGCGAAGAAGGCCGCGACCACCGAGACCGGGCTCGTCGTCCAGGTGCCGCTGTTCGTCAGCGAGGGCGACACGCTGCGCGTCGACACCCGCACCGGCGAGTACGTCACCCGGGTCCAGTAAGGACGCCGGAGGGACCGATGGCCGCCGAGCAGCCGACGCTCTGGGAAGGTCCCCGCGCGGCACCGCGCATCCTCCGCGTCACCGATCTCAACCGCCGCATCCGCTCGCTCCTCGACGCGGACGCCACCCTCGCCGACGTGTGGGTCGAGGGCGAGGTCAGCCAGCCGTCGTTCCCGCCGTCGGGGCACTGCTTCTTCACCCTGAAGGACGGCTCCTCGCAGGTGAAGGCGGTGCTGTTCCGCGAGGAGCTGGCGCGCGCCACGGTCCGGCCGGCGCACGGCATGAACCTGATCTGCCACGGGCGGGTGCGAGCCTACGAGGCGCAGGGCGTCTACCAGCTCTACGTCGAGTCGGTCACGCCGGCCGGCGCCGGCGACCTCCACGCCGAGTACGAGCAGCTCCGAATCCGCCTCGCCGCCGAGGGCCTCTTCGACGAGCGCCTCAAGCGCCCGCTGCCGCGCTGGCCGCGGCGGATCGGCATCGTCACCTCGCCGGTCGGCGCGGTATGGCGTGACATCGGGAACGTGCTCCGCCGCCGCTACCCGCTCGTCGATGTCGTGCTGTCGCCGACGGTGGTCCAGGGCGCCACGGCGGCCACGTCGATCGTGCGCGCGCTGGAGCGGCTCTACGCGCGGCCCGGGCTCGACATCGTCATCCTCGCCCGCGGTGGCGGCTCGCTCGAGGACCTGTGGCCGTTCAACGACGAGCGGGTCGTGCGCGCGGTGCGCCGCTCCCCGGTGCCGATCATCGTGGGCGTCGGCCACGAGTCCGACGTCACGCTCGCCGACTTCGCCGCCGACCTGCGCGCGCCGACGCCGTCGGCCGCAGCCGAGCTCGCCGTCCCGGACGGAACGCAGCTGGCGACGATCCTCGCCCGCTTCCGTGAACGGGCGACCACGGCGCTCGTCGGACGGCTCGCGGAGCGGCGCCGTTTCGTGACCGCAGAGGGTCGCGCGCTGGCCGCCGCCGCGCCAGACATCGGGGCGATGCGGCAGCGGACCGCCGACCTCGTCGACCGCTCGGCGCGTGCCCTGGAGAGCCGCGTCATCCGCGACCGCGCCGCGCTCGACGGCCTCCGCGACGGGCTGCGGGCGCTCGGCCCGCAGGCGACGCTGGCCCGCGGCTATGCGATCGCCCAGCTCGCAGATGGCTCGATCGTCCGCGACGCGCGCGGGGTCTCCGTGGGGGATCCACTTACCGTGGCCGTCGCCCGCGGTACGCTCACGACCCGCGTCACCGAGGCGCGCGACGAGGAGCCCGCATGACGATCGATCTCGACCAGCTCGCCCGGCTCGACGACGCCGCGCTCGCCGCGCGCCCGTTCGACGAACTCGTGGCCGAGCTCCAGCGCATCGTGCAGGGGCTCGAGGCGGGCAGCGTCGGCCTCGAGGAGAGCATCGGCCTCTACCAGGCGGGGCTGCGGCTCCATGCCGCGTGCGAGACGCGCCTCCGTGAGGCGGAGCTCACGATCAGCGAGCTCGGCCGTCGAGCCGGCGGCGCTCAACCACCCGAGGATCCCGGAGCCGCGTGACGGTGAGGGTTCGTCGCGCGGCCATCGAGGACGCGGCCGCCATCGCCGCGCTGACCGGGCAGCTCGGCTATCCGGTCGACGCGGACGAGCAGTCGCGACGGCTGGCGCTGGTGCTGGCCAGCGAGCGAGACGCGGTCTTCGTCGCGGCGGACGATGACGATCGCGTCATCGGCTGGACCCACATTCAGCAGCGGCTCATGCTCGAGAGCTCCGACCAGGCCCTCATCGCCGGCCTCGTCGTCGACGAGGAGCACCGATCCGCCGGCCTCGGGCTCCACCTGCTCGACGCGGCGGAGGCATGGGCCGCCGACCGCGGCATGCGATCGGTCCGTGTCCTCTCGCGGGTCGAGCGCGAGCGGGCGCATCGGTTCTACACGCGCGAGGGGTACGAGCTCGTGAAGACGAGCCGCGCGTTCGACAAGGGCCTCTGAGGCGAGCCGAGGCCGGTCGTCACGGACCGGCCCCGGCGGGGACCACGGGTATCAGCGCTTCAGCTGGATTCGTGCCTCGGCGAAGCCGTCGCCGCAGAAGAACGGGCCGCAGGCGAAGGCGACCGACACGGTCGCCGCTTTGCCGCCCTTGAACAGGCCGTTGTCCGAGAAGACTTCGACGCTCCAGTGGTACGTGCTCCCGTCGCACGGGAATCCTGCCTCGCCGAAGCCGTTGATGTAGACGCGACCGACGCGCTGGCGCAGCTGGACATCGAGGAACGAGAAGTCCGCCTGCCCGTTGCAGACGATCGTGCCGCTCACGATGGCGGAGCCGGCTTTGGTGAAGTGGGCCACGCCGTCGATCGTCAGCTCGTCGATGGTGGGCGGCGGCGGGAGGAGGTCGACGGTGATGTTCAGCATGCCCCCGTTGCCACCGCCGTCGAGCTGGTCGTCGAAGGCGAGGATGCTGTACGTCTCGCCGGCGAGGGCGGTGAAGGCCACCCCACCCGGTCCGCAGGTCACGAGGGCAAAGCTGCCCGGGCTGCCAGTCGCGACGATCACGCCGGCCGAGTAGTCGGACGACGCGACGTCGACCACCAGATCGGTATCCGAGGCGGTCGTGACCGAGTACCAGACCGAGGCATCGGTCGCCGGCGCGCCGCAGTCGGCGGTGTTCGCCTCGGCGTCGTCGGCGTCGGTCGTGGCCTCGGTCGTATCGAGGCTGGCGGTGAAGGGGAAGGACGACACTGCCACGCTCCCGGCGTGGGTGTCGTTCGAGGGGGCGGCCGCGAGGGTGGGTGCGGCCAGCACCAGGGTCATGAGTGCCACGATGGTGAGCGCGGTTGTCGCTCGGAACGGTCCGCGATGCATGGATGCCTCCTCGTGGGCAGGGCACATCAAGGAAAGCAATGCGGGCACATCAGCCAGGGTCGTCGGACATGGCACCCCCTCTCGGTCCGCCGTGATCGCTCGGGTGCGTCGGCTCGCGGTGACCGTACCACCGCGTCACGCGGCTGGGTAGCCCCGAAGTCTGGCTCGGGCATCGCAATTGCATCGCTCTATACTCGAATCTCCGCCTGTATGGGAGCCATGAGCCCGCCTGTGCCGATCCTCGATACCCTGACCGATCCCGCGACCCTCCGCGGCCTGGACGATGCCGCCCTCGACCAGCTCGCCGCCGAGCTGCGCGAGAAGATGATCCGCACCGTCCACGACACCGGCGGCCATCTTGCGAGCTCGCTCGGCGCGGTGGAGATCACGCTCGCGCTCCATCGAGTCATGGACTCGCCGCGCGACCGCATCGTGTGGGACACGGGGCACCAGGCGTACGCCCACAAGCTCCTCACCGGTCGCCTCGAGCGCTTCCACAGCCTCCGTCAGCTCGATGGCGTCGGCGGCTTCCCGCGCCGCTCCGAGTCGGAGCATGACGTCATGGACGGCGGGCACGCCGGCACCGGGGTGAGCATCGGGGTCGGGCTGGCAGCCGCGCGCGACCTCGCGCCACGCGGCTCGGCGGCGCGCGAGCAACGGATCGCGGTCTGCGTCGGCGACGCGGCCATCCAGAGCGGGCTGACGCTCGAGGCGCTCAACCACCTCGGCCATGCCCGGGCGCGGCTGCTCATCATCCTCAACGACAACGAGATGAGCATCAGCCCATCGGTCGGCGGCCTGTCGACGCGCCTGAACAAGCTGCGCCTGTCGCGCGCCTACCAGGAGACGAAGGAGGCGAGCAAGCGCGCCCTGCCGCGGATCCCGCTCATCGGTCGCGCCGCCTTCGACACCCTGGCCTGGGCCAAGGAGGGTTTTAAGCGCTCGTGGGCCAAGGTCGGCTTCTTCGAGGACATGGGGATCACCTACATCGGCGTCCTCGATGGCCACGACCGTCGCGAGCTCGAGGACGCGTTCGAGAAGGCGTTCGCGCTGCGCGGACCCGTCCTCGTCCACGTGAAGACGACGAAGGGCAAGGGCTACGCGCCGGCCGAGCTGGACAGCGTCAGCTTCCATGGCGCGTCGCTGCCACCGGTCGACCTCACCCTGATCGACCCGACCGAGGAGGCCGTGCCACCGGCGCCGGGGCAGCACAAGGCGAAGACGTACACCCAGACGTTTGCCGAGGAGCTGATCCGCCTGGCCGCCGACGACGAGCGGATCTGCGCCATCACGGCCGGCATGCCGACCGGGACCGGCCTGTCGCGCTTCGAGGAGCGCTTCCCGAAGCGCTTCTTCGACGTCGGCATCGCCGAGCAGCACGCGGTCACCATGGCCGCCGGGATGGCGCTCGCCGGCAAGCGGCCGGTCGTCGCGCTCTACTCGACGTTCAGCCAGCGCGCGTTCGACCAGCTCGTCCACGACGTGTGCCAGAACGACGCCGCCGTGCTGCTCGCCATCGACCGGGCCGGGCTCGTGGGCGAGGACGGCACGAGCCACCAGGGCATGTTCACCCTCTCCGCCCAGCGCTCGCTGCCGAACCTCGTCATCGGCTCACCCAGGGATGAGCAGGAGCTGCGCGACATGGTCGCGACCGCGATGGCCCACGACGGACCGATCTCGCTCCACTACCCCCGCGACCCAGGCGAGGACCTGCCGGACCGCACCGGGAGCGTCCTCCAGATCGGGCACGGCGAGGTGCTCCGCACCGGTGACGACCTGCTCCTGACCGGGTTCGGACCGATCGTGCAGCGCCTCATGCACGTCGCCGAGACGCTCGCCGCGGAGGATGGCCTCGAGGCGACGGTCATCAATGCCCGCTGGGCGAAGCCGCTGGACGAGTCCCTCGTCGCCGAGCACGCAGCCGGCAAGCGGCTCGTCGTCACGGCCGAGGAGTCGGCCGCGATGGGTGGCTTCGGCGACGCCGTCCTCGACGCGCTGAACCGGGCTGGCATCCACGTCCCGCTCCACAAGGTCGCGCTGGCGGAGGGCTTCGTCCATCACGGCGCGGTCGAGGACCTGCGGCGCCAGCAGCGGATCGATGAGCCCGGGATCCTGGCACAGATCCGCGAGGCGGTGGCTACGGCCGCGGGCGAGGCGGCGGCGGCTCCGACCCGTCGCCGCCGCTCGCGCGCATCCGCCGCCTGAGAATGTGACCGCCGAGCTCCAGATCGCGACCGATGCCGGCTTCTCGCTGGCGGCCGCCGCCAGCTTTGGATTTGGACCGGTCGAAGGCGCGCCGAGCGACGGCACCATGCGCCTCGCCTTCGTTCGCGATGACCTCGCGGGCCATGCCGGCGTCGTCCTCCGTCAGGCGGAGGACGGGACGCTCCACGGGCAACTCGCCGGCGACGGCGACCCGGACGCGGTCGAGCGCCAGGTCCGGCGCATCCTGTCGCTGGATCGCGACGGCGCCTCGTGGCTCGCGATCGGGCGGCGCGACCCGGTCATCGGCCGCCTCCAGGCGGACCATCCCGGGCTGCGGCCGGTGCTGTTCCACTCGCCGTACGAGGCGGCCGCGTGGTCCGTGATCGCGGCGCGCCGCCAGCGGCGGCAGGCGATGGCGATCCGGCGCCAGCTGTCGGAGGCCCATGGCGCAACCTTCACGCTCGACGGGGCGCGCCTCGACGCGTTTCCCATTCCTGCCGCGCTGGGCTCGGTGACCGAGGCGCGTGGTCTGGATGCCACCCGGGTGGGCCGGCTGCATGCCATCGCCGAGGCAGCCCTCGCCGGGGAGCTGGACGTGGATCGGCTCCGGGCGCTCGACCCCGAAGACGCGCGTCTGGCGGTCCAGCGGCTGCCGGGGATCGGTCCGTTCTACGCCAACCTCATCGTCATTCGGGCACTCGGTCACGCGGATCTCCTGCCACTCGACGAGCCGCGGCTCGCCACCGCGGTGGGGACGCTGTACGACCTCGGCCGGCCGGCAACGTCCGCTAACCTCGAGCGCATCGGGGAGGCGTGGCGACCGTATCGCACCTGGGCGTCCGTGCTCATTCGCGTGGCCGCCGACCGCGGCGAGCTGGGCTGACCGGAGCGTCTCGTGCCCCGTCCGGCGCGCGTCCGCCTCGACCAGCTCCTCGTCAGCCGCGGCCTCGTCGCCTCGCGTGCCGACGCGCAGGCCCGCATCCTGGCCGGCCAGGTCGAGCTCGGCGGCGCGGCGACCCGGGTGCTGAAGCCGGGCCAGCAGGTCAGCGCCGACGCATCGGTCTCGCTCGTCGCCGGCCCGCGCTGGGCGAGCCGCGGCGGTGACAAGCTCGAGGCCGCCCTGGCGGCCTTCGTCGTCGACCCGGCTGGCCTCGCCGCGCTCGACGCCGGCGCCTCGACCGGCGGCTTCACCGACGTCCTGCTGGCGCGCGGCGCGCGGATCGTCTACGCCGTCGACGTGGGTCGCGGCCAGCTCCACGATCGGCTGGCACGCGATCCGAGGGTCGTGAGCATGGAGCGCACGAACCTCCGCACCCTGGAGGCGCTGCCCGAGCCCATCGACCTCGCCACGCTCGACCTGTCGTTCATCAGCCTCGCCCTCGTGCTGCCGGCCGTCGCGCGCCTCCTCGCCCCCGACGGCCGGGTGATCGCCCTCGTCAAGCCCCAGTTCGAGGCCGGCCGCGACGACGTGCCACGTGGCGGAGTCGTGCGCGATCCATCGGTCTGGTCTCGTGTGCTGACCGCCTTCGGGACCGATGCCGCCACGCTCGGGCTGCCACCGACCGCGCTCATCCGCTCGCCGATCACCGGCGGGGACGGAAACGTCGAGTTCCTCGCCCTGCTCGAGCGTTCTCCAGCGGCAGCCGATTGGGAGCGCCGAGTCGAGGACGTCACGGTCGGTGGCCCACCGCCACCGGAGCAGGATGCGCAGCGCCCGGCCGCTCGGATTCATATGGGGTGACCGATATCCGCGGACGTCCGCCCTTGGCGCGCACCGATTCACGCCAGACGTGCACCCGACGTCCTCAGGCGCCGCCTGGCGAGGATTACGGTCGCGTCCTGTGAATCCGGCAAGGGCCGAGCGTCGCGGTCGCGCGGCCACGTGAGCGACGCAGCGCGCAGTACGATGCGCCACGAGATGAGGCGGCGCGGCCGGGAGACCGGCGACACGGAGCAGCTCTCGGTCGGCTTCGAGGGGATCGAGGTCATCGAGGCGCCGATCCACGAGCCGGCGCCCGACACGATGCGCCAGATCGTCAGCCTTCGGATGCCCGACGCGCTGCTCGAGCGGGTCGAGATCGCGGCCCGCGCACGGGGCGTGTCGCCGTCGAGCCTCATGCGCGCCCTCATCGCGGCCGGCTTGGATCGGTCCTACGCCGCGGTCCAGGACGCAACCGCACCCGACGTGGCCGCGGAGCTCGCGGCATTGCGACGCGAGGTTGCGGCGCTGGCGCGCAGCCTTGCCGAGCCAGGCGCCCTGGAGGCGCCGTGAACGAGCTGCGGCGGATCGGCTTCGCCTACAACCCGTACAACGACGAGGCGCTGGCCGTGCTGGCGCGTGCCCACGCCTGGTGCGAGGCGAGCGGCGTCGACGCGTGGGACGCGAAGGCGGAGGATCGGGAGGCGCTGCGCGCCGGCTGTGGCTCGGGGACCGATGTCGTCTGCGTCCTCGGCGGCGACGGCACGTTCCTGCGCGCCGCGAACGCCATCGGCGAGACCCGGGTGCCCGCGCTCGGCATCAACCTCGGCCGGGTTGGGTTCCTCGCCAAGGTCGAGACGGTCGACCTCGAGCGTGCGCTCGACCAGGTGCGAGCCGGCGACTACGCGATCGAGGAGCGGTTCCGGCTGGCGGCCGCCGTCACGGGCCCCGACGGCATCGAGGAGCGCCACGCCTGCCTGAACGAGGTGGTCGTCGCGCGCGGGAAGCGGGTTCGCATGATCCGCCTCGAGGTCGAGGTGTCCGGCTCGCACCTGGCCACGTACGTCGCGGATGCCGTCGTCGTCGCCACGCCGACCGGCTCCACCGCGTATTCGTTCAGCGCCGGCGGCTCGATCCTCGACCCGCGGCTGCGGAACATGATCATCACCCCGGTGGCGAGCTACCTCTCGCCGCTGCACAGCGTCGTTGCGGGCGAGGACCACGTCGTGCGGCTCACGCTGCGCGAGGCGTCGGATCCCGCCATCGTGAGCATCGACGGGCAGTGGGACGTGGAGCTGCGCAGCGGCGACACGGTCGAGGTGCGCGCCCTGGCCGAGCCGCTCCTGCTCCTCGAGCCGAGCGGCGCCACGCCGTTCTACGACCTGCTGCGCACGAAGGCGTCGCTGCTTCCGTATTAGACCGATGGACTGACCGATGCCACTCGTCGAGCTCACCGTCGCCAATCTTGCCGTACTGGAGCACGTCCGGCTGCCGCTCGCCCGCGGCTTCACGGTGCTCACCGGCGAGACCGGGGCGGGGAAGTCGCTCGTCGTCGATGCGCTGGCGCTCGCGCTCGGCGCTCGCGCCACCGCCGACCAGGTGCGCACCGGCGCTGACGGGCTGCGGGTCGACGCGGTGTTCGATGCGGTACCGCCCGCGCCCGACGCGCCGCTCGACGACGTCGTGAGCGCGGAGGGTGGGGTCGCGATCGTGCGGCGCGAGGTGAGCGCCGACGGCCGGTCGAGCGCGCGTGTCAACGACCGGCCGGTGACGGTCGGCGGCCTGGCCGCGCTCGGATCGCGGCTGGCCGAGATCCACGGCCAGCATGAGCAGCAACGCCTGACGGAGAGTGCCCATCAGCTCGAGCTGCTCGACCGCTTCGGCGGCCACGATGCCGGCGCGGCTGCCGAGGCGTGGCGGGCATGGCGCGCCACGATCGCCGCGGCCGCCGAGCTGCTGACAGATGAGCGTGAGCTCGAGCGCCGTCGCGAGCTGCTCCGTCACCAGGTCGACGAGATCACCGCCACTGCCCTGCGGCCCGGCGAGGAGGCCGAGGTCGAGGGGGTGCTGCGCGTCGCCCAGCACGCGGAGGCGATCGCGGCCAGCGCCGACGAGGCATCGCGCGGCATCCGCGACGAGGGCGCGGCGCTCGATGCGCTGCGCGGCACGCTCCGCGCGCTCGAGGCCGCCGCCGCGCACGACGATCGCTTCGCACCCCTCGTCGAGCGGGCACACGGCGTGTCCGCCGAGGCGGAGGAGCTGGGCCGCGACGCCGCCGCCCTCGGCGAGTCGGTCGACCTCGACCCCGAGTCGCGCGCCACGGCGGAGGAGCGGCTGACCCTCATCCGCGACCTGGAGCGCAAGTACGGCGACTCGGTCGAG
>JBBQMC010000012.1:0-23920 GCA_038328565.1 Candidatus Limnocylindria bacterium | reverse complement strand
TCCGACAGGTCGACGAGCGGCAGCTTGTGGTCGTCCGCGTACTTGAAGGCGAGCGACAGGACGCTCTGCTGGGTGTCATTCAGCTGGAGCACCTTCGACAGCAGGATCGGTCCAAAGCTCAGCACCGACGCGCGGAGCCGGACTCCCTTGCCGCCGCGGTCGAGGGTGAGGAACTCGACCGGGAAGCCGCGCGCGGCGTAGTCGGCGAAGCCGATCGCGGCATTGCGCTGCGTGATCTTGTCGTTCAGCTGCGCCGACGCCCCGAGCCCGCTGATGTCGCCCTTGATGTCGCTGATGAAGACCGGCACGCCGGCGTCCGAGAGCTGCTCGGCGAGGACCTGGAGCGTCTTCGTCTTGCCGGTGCCGGTGGCGCCCGCCACGAGGCCGTGCCGGTTCATCATCCCGAGCGGCACGCGTACCTGTGCGCCGGGGAGGGTCTGGTCGTCGTGCTGTGCCGCGCCGAAGGTCAGGCTCAACCCGTCGAAGCCGTACCCGGCGGTGATCGCCTGCTCGAACTGCTGCTCGTCTGCCATGGCGGCGAGTATAGGTGCGCGGACCGATGCGGCCGCGCTGCGATCCCGCCTCTGTCCCGCGCCCTACCCGGGCTAAGCCGCCCGGATTCACGCGAGGTGACCGATAACCAGCCGGATGCCCTCGCCCGCCCTCCGCCTTCACGTCGGGTGTGAATCCGGAGCGTCCAGGCAGGGTTCGGACCGAATAGCGGTCAGGCCATGTGAATCCGGCAGGGACGGGTCGTGACCGATCCCGCGACCGAGCGCGGGATTGGACTCCCACCCCGACCAATGGCGCCGTACGCTGCGCCGCATGACCTACTCGATCGTCGCCCGCGACCCGGTGAGCGGCCGCTTCGGCGTCGCCGTCCAGTCGCACTTCCTCTCCGTGGGACCCGTGGTGCCGTGGCTCGAGGCCGGGGTCGGGGCGGTCGCCACCCAGGCATCGGTCAACATCAGCTTCGGACCCATCGCCCTCGAAATGCTCCGCGCCGGTTGGGAGGCGGAGCGAATCATCGCGGCCCTCGTCGCCGGTGATCCGGGCGCAGCCCAGCGGCAGATCGGGGTCGTCGACGCGGACGGCCGCGCGGCGGCGCACACCGGCGGGGAGTGCATCCTCGCCTGCGGCCATCACATCGGGGTGGGGTACACGACCCAGGGCAACCTCCTTTCGAACGACGAGGTCTGGTCGTCGATGGCGCCGGCCTTCGAGGCGGCGCGCGCCGAGGGCGTGCCGTTCTGGGAGCAGCTGCTTCGCACCCTGGAGAGCGCCGAGTCGCATGGCGGCGACGTCCGCGGCCGGCAGTCGGCCGCCATCTTCATCGTCGAGGGCACCGCGCGCGGCGGGGCATGGCGTGGCCGCGTGCTCCAGCTGGCGGTGGAGGACCACCCCGACCCGGTGCCGGAGCTGCGTCGCATCGTGACCCTCGACCGCGCCTACGCGATGCTCTCGGACGAGTCGCGCAGCGACGCCGAGGAAGGCCAATCCGAGGAGGACCGCTACCGGATCGCGCGCGAGATGGCGCCGGACGCGATGGAGCTCGTCTTCTGGACGGCGCTCGACCACGCCACGAACGGCCGCATGGACGACGCGCGGCGCGAGATGGCGGTCGCCTTCGCCGCGCCCGATGGTGCGAACTGGCGCGCCACCCTCGAGCACCTGCGCGACGGCGGCCGCACGCCACGCGAGATCGCCGACGAGCTGTTGGCAGTCGAGGGCTGATGGCGCATTTCGCGCATGGGAGCTGGCTCGAGGCGCAGTAGGCCCGCCGCCTCCCTGCCAGATTCATGTGGTAGCTGCGTTACGCGCGATTCCCGGTCCCGACCGCCACGAATTCTGGGCAACTCTGCGCATCGGGGCGCCATTCAGGCGCAAGGGGTCTCGTAACGCAGCCGTGGAATGAATCTGGCAGCGTCCCCGAGCGGCGGGGAGCTACCAGTTCGTGGCGGTGGACGTCTCGATCTCGCCGACCGAGGCCAGCCAGCGCTCCGCGTCGATGGCGGCCTTGCAGCCGTCGCCGGCGGCGGTCACCGCCTGCCGGTACCGATGGTCGTGAACGTCGCCGGCCACGAAGACGCCCTCGATCCCCGATCCCGTCTCGTCGACGACCTCGAGGTAGCCTCCCTCGCCGACGCGCAGCTGGCCGGCGAAGAGGTCGGTGTTCGGCTTGTAGCCGATCGCGATGAACAGGCCCTGGACGGGGAGCTCCGACGTCTCGCCGCTCTTCGTGTCGCGCACGGTGAGCGAGCTGACCGTCATCTCGCCCTTCACCTCGACCACCTCGCGGTTCCAGACGATCTCGATCTTCGGGTCGCGCTCGGCGCGCTCCTGCATGATGCGGCTGCCGCGGAACTCGTCGCGCCGGACGAGCATCGTCACCTTGTTCGCGAAGCGGGTGAGGAAGGTGGCCTCCTCGAGCGCGGTGTCGCCGCCGCCCACCACGGCGATGTCGCGGCCGCGGAAGAAGAAGCCGTCGCAGGTCGCGCACGCGGAAACGCCCCGGCCGCGAAACTCCTCCTCGCTCGGCAGGCCGAGCCACAGGGCCGATGCGCCGGTGGCCACGATGACGGCATCGGCGAGGTACTCGTCGTCGCCGACCCACATCCGGAACGGGCGCTCGCTGAAGTCGACGCGAGTCACATCACGCTCGATGATCGTGGAACCGAAGCGCTCGGCCTGCTCGCGAAACAGCTGCATCAGCTCCGGCCCCATGATCCCCTTCGGGAAGCCGGGGTAATTCTCGACGTCGGAGGTGATCATGAGCTGGCCCATCGGCACGTTGCCGGCGAGGACGAGGGGCTCGAGGTTCGCGCGCGCCGCATAGACGGCGGCGGTCAGGCCGGCCGGCCCGGAGCCGATGATGGCGAGCTTGCGGTGGTGGGTATCGGTCGCGGGCTGGTCGGCGCCGGTCGACGGGGGCACGGTGGCGGTCATGTCACCCGCAGGATACCGAACCGATGCAGGCAGCACCGCCGCCGCGATGCCCGCGAATCAGGGCCGCGGCGTGCGATCGGCGGTTCCCGGCTCGTCGAGATCCTTCTCGACCGATGCCGTCGGGTCGTCCTCGTCCGGGCGGCCGTCGTGCGGCCGCTCGATGTCATCGATCGGCAGCGTGTCCGGCGTCAGCTCGTCCGGCTCGTCCTCATGCGGGTCCTTGGGGATCTTGAACGCATCCATCATGCCCATTGCTCGTCGCCTCCTCGTGTCTCGTGGTCTGCCAGACCCAGCGCCCAGCGAACGGCGGCCTCGAACGCCGCGGCTCCGCCCGCCTTGTCGACGATCTGGGTCCAGGGGTCGTCGCGGACCATGGCCGGCAGGCTGGCGCTTGGGCTGCCGGTCCAGTAGATGATCCGCAGCTGGGGGAACCGATGCCGGGTCGCCATGAAGAGCGCGGCCGACAGCTCGTGCTCGAGCCGCCAGTCGAGGACGATGGCGCGAGGCGGCGCCGCCTCGCGGAAGGCCCGCAGGAACGGCAGCGCGCTGCGGAAGACGCTCGGCTCGGCACCGCCCGCTGAGCACAGCTCCGCCGCCAGCTCGGCGGCCGGCGGCTCATCCTCGACGATCCATATCGTCGGCTGAGCGGGTGCGTCGGGGAGCGACGAGGCGTCCATGCGTCGCGTCACCTGCTGCACGGAGCGTGCCCGGACGCAGGGGTCGTTCGAACGGCCGTCGGCGCGAGCCGGTACGATCGTGGCGTGAACAGCAGACGCGAGACGACGACGGTGCTCGTGGGCGGCGTCCCGATCGGCAGCGGTCACCCGATCGTGGTGCAGTCGATGACGAACACCGACACCGCCGACGCCGATGCCACCGCCCTTCAGGTCGCGCAGCTCGCCCATGCCGGCTCGGAGCTTGTCCGCATCACCGTCAACAACGACGAGGCCGCCCGCGCCGTCCCGGTCATCCGCGACAAGCTCGACCGGCTCGGCATCGCGGTGCCGCTCATCGGCGACTTCCACTACAACGGCCACCTGCTGCTGACGAAGTACCCCGCCGCGGCGACGGCGCTGGCGAAGTACCGGATCAATCCCGGCAACGTCGGTGCGAAGCACCGCGACGCCAACTTCGCCCAGATCATCGAGGTCGCGCTCGCGAACGACAAGCCGGTCCGTATCGGTGTGAACTGGGGCTCGCTCGACCAGCAGCTGCTCACCGAGATGATGGACGCGAATGCCGCGAGTCCCGAGCCGGCGGACAGCCGCGAGGTGATGATCGAGGCGATGCTCGAGTCCGGCCTCCGCTCCGCGCGTCTCGCGGAGGAGCAGGGCATGCGGCACGATCGCATCCTCATCAGCGCCAAGGTTTCCGGCGTCCAGGACCTCGTGGAGGTGTACACGCGCCTCGCAACGCGGTGCGACTATCCCCTCCACCTCGGGCTCACCGAGGCCGGGATGGGGTCGCGCGGGATCATCTCGTCGACCGCCGGCCTCGCCATCCTGCTCCAGCAGGGCATCGGCGACACGATCCGCGCCTCGCTCACGCCGGAGCCGGGCGGCGACCGCACCCAGGAGGTGCTCGTCGCGCAGCAGGTCCTCCAGTCCCTCGGCATTCGCAGCTTCGCGCCCCAGGTGAGCGCCTGCCCGGGGTGCGGGCGGACGACCTCGACCTTCTTCCAGGAGCTCGCCAGCGACGTCGCCGACTACCTGCGGCAGCGTATGCCGGTGTGGCGCGAGGAGCGGCCCGGCTCCGAGGAGCTCAAGGTCGCGGTGATGGGCTGCGTCGTGAACGGTCCCGGGGAGTCGAAGCACGCCGACATCGGCATCAGCCTGCCCGGCACGTTCGAGGAGCCGGTGGCACCGGTCTTCGTCGACGGCGAGAAGACCGAGACGCTGCGTGGCGACGACATCGTGCCGCGCTTCCTCGCCATCCTCGAAGACTATGTCGCGCGCCGCTACCCGGCGCCGGGTTCCGCCGCCGCGGCCGCCGCGGCGGTCCGCATCACCGAGGACGCGGCGACGCCCCCGGCCTGAGCCGGAGGTGTCTCACGGCGAGTTCGGAGCCCGACCGGCGAATGATCAGCCCGGCAGGGTCGGGCAGTACGCGCTGCGCGCCGGAATGCTGATAGCGCGGCCGACCCGCACCCTGTCGAACTCCGGCGCGCCGTCCTTCGGGATCGTCACCTGGACGACGAGGTCCTGGTTTCCGTCGCCCGGCATGCCGGCCGGCAGGGTGCTGGAGTCGATGAGCGGCTTGCCGTCGACCGCAACCTGGAACGGGTCGGAGACGGGGAAGATGACGAACTGCGCGGTGCAGATCGGCACGGTCTTGTCAGTCGCCGTGCCGTTTGCATCGGTGTAGGTGATCTTCGCGTCCGTGGCGGCGCCATTCACGACCAGGACGTGGAGCTGCGCGGGTTCGCCGTTGCCGCCGCCCCCGCCGCCGCCGCCACCCCCGCCACACGCCGCCAGGACGAGGGCGAGTCCGGCCACCAACAGGATCGCTCGCCGGCCGCGAGGCCGCCGCAGGAACACTGGCTCGGACATCGATTGTGTTGGATTCCTCCTCGTGTCGGGCAGTGGTGTGATGGGCCGACGAATCGGGCTTGCTGGCGACGATGCTACGCACCCACGCAAGGGGGCCGAGGACCGCTCAACGGCGCGGCTCCCAGCGGAAGCGCAGGGAGGCGATCACGAGGCCCATGACGCCCCAGCCGGCGATCCAGGCCAGATGGTCCGGCGCAAACGCCGCACCCCTCGTGCGCGGGTCGTAGATCGCCATCATCGCGTCGGCGAAGTGACGGACCGGGAACAGGTTGCTCACCGTCGGGAGCCAGCCGGTCATGCCGTCGACGCGAATGAACACGTTGCTGATGAAGAGGAGCGGCAGGATCACCGCGTTCACCACCGCCGGGGCGGCGTCCTCGTTCGGGATGAACGCGGTGAGGGCGAGGCCGAGCGCGCAGAAGCTCGCCGCCGCGAGCGCGAGCGTAACGAGGAGCGCCGGCATCCGGCCCCACGGGACCTCGACGCCGTAGAACACGGCACCGAAGGCGGCGACGATGACGACGAGCAGGAGCGCCACGCTCACCGCCTGACCGATGCGACCGAACAGGTACGCCCACGGCGGCAGCGGCGCGCCGCGAATGCGCTTCAGGATCCCCCGCTCGCGGGCCGCGGTCACGCTCATCGCGATGTTCGTGAACGTGGCCGTGATGACCGCGAAGGTGATGATCGAGGGCGTGAAGAAGTCCGCCGCTCGCTGCCCGGGCGGCGCGGCCCCGCTGCTGTCGCCGAAGATGACGTTGAAGATGACCATGAAGAGGAGCGGGAAGACGAACGTGAAGAACGCCGCGGCCGGGTTGCGCCAGAAGGCGCGGTGCTCGTAGCCCACCTGGCGCAGCGCGAGACCGATGTCGCTCACGACGCTGCGTCCTCGTCACCGGTGAGGGCGAGGTACGCATCCTCGAGCGAGGGTCGTTGGACCTCCAGCCGATCGAGCGGGATCCCACGCTCCAGCGCCCACCCGGTCAGCGCGTGGAGCGTCCGCGTCGGGTCGTCGGTGGCGAGCGCAAAGCCCGTGCCGTCGTCGGCGGGACGGACTCCCTCGACCGGCGGTGCCCCCGATCCTGGGGGGAGCGCGAAGCGGATCGTCGTGGTCCCCGCGCCGCGGGCGCTGAGCGTGTCCGGCGTGCCGCTGGCCACGATCCGGCCGCCGGCGATGATCGCGACCCGGTCCGCGAGCCCCTGCGCCTCGTCCAGGTAGTGCGTCGTGAGGAGAATCGTGGTCCCGATCCGGCGCAGGCCGCGCACCATCTCCCACGCCTGGCGGCGCGCGGCCGGATCGAACCCGGTCGTGGGCTCGTCGAGGAACAGGAGCTCGGGCTTGCCGGCGAGCCCCACCGCGAGGTCGACGCGTCGTTTCTGGCCGCCGGACAGCTGCCCCACCCTGCGCGCGGCCACATCGGTCAGTCCGGTCAGCTCGAGCACCTCGCCCGTCTCGCGCGGGTTCGGGTAGTAGCCGGCGTAGAGGTCGACCGTCTCCCGCACCGTGAGGTAGGGATCGACGCCGGTCGACTGGAGGACGATCCCGATCCGCTCGCGGAAGGCGCGCCCGCCGCGTCCCGGGTCGAAGCCGAGCACGCGCACCTCGCCGCCATCGCGCGGGCGATGCCCTTCGCAGATCTCGACGGTCGTCGTCTTGCCGGCGCCGTTGGGGCCGAGCAGCGCGAACACCTCGCCGGCGGCGATCGTCAGCTCGACGTCACGCACCGCCTCGACCTTGCCGTACGCCTTCCGCAGGCCGCGGATCTCGATCGCCGGCTCGGGCGCCATGACGTCCCGCCTTCAGGCGGCGTGATCGGTCACGTGGCGGCGAGGAACGTCCACGCCGCAGCCACGAAGACGAGGAGCGCGAAGACGAGGAGCGCGAGCGGGACAAGGGCGACCCGCAGGTTCTGGGTCACGTCCTGCTGCTGCGGGTCGTGGCGGTCCGCGTGCAGGTCGTGGGTCGTGTCGATCACGAGGCCGGACGCCCCGTGCGGCGCGGCCAGGCTCGTGCTGCTGGTGGCTCCGGCTGCCGGCGTCTCGTCGCCGGGCCTGCTCAAGGTCATCTCGTCACTCCTGTCCAAGAATCGTGGCCAGCTGTCGCGTGAGGTCCGCGCCGCTCAGCTCGCCGATCTGCCGGCCGGCGACGCGTCCGTCGCGGCCGATGAAGAACGTCTCCGGGGGACCGTAGATGCCGTAGGCACGGGCCACGGCCGAGCCCGGATCGAGGAGCGCCGGCCACGCGGCGCCGCGCTGGTTCACGAACTGGCGGGCGTCCGCTGCCGTGTCCTCGTAGACGATCCCGACGACGGCGAGGCCGTCCGCGACGTGCGCCTTCGCCGCGGCATCGAGGAGTGGAAACTCCCGGACGCACGGGCCGCACCAGCTCGCCCAGAAGTTGACGATGACCGGCCGGCCCGCGAGATCGGCGAGGCGCACGGGTGCGCCGTCGAGATCGGTCAGCGTGAAGTCCGGTGCCGGGCTGCCGATGCGCCCGCCGGCGGACGCCGCGGCCGGACGGGTGAGAAGCCACGCGCCCCACGCCCCGAGCAGCAGGAGCGGGACCACGATCGCGGCGATGCGCCACGCCAGCGGCAGGCTGGCCGCGCGGCGCGGATCCGGGACGATGCGCGCCGGCCGCGACGGCGCCGGGAGCGCCGACATCAGTGGCCCGGGGCGTCATCGTGCGTGGCGTGCTCGGTGTCACGCCACTCGCGATTCGCGGCCCGCACCCAGGACACGACGCCACCCACGAAGGCGAGCGCGCCGGGAACGAAGAGCACCCAGTTCGCGAGCGCGTCATCCGGCCGGAAGGCGAGGCCGGCGAAGATCAGCGCGGCCCCGAGCGCCATGAGGGTCGGCAGCCACGAGCCGGGCGGCAGGTGGACGCCGGGTGGCGGAGTGGCCGTGCCGTGGGGCGCGCGCCCGACCCGCGAGGTGACCGCGAACACGAGGCCGAGCACGAACAGCAGGCCCAGGCCGAGAATCAGGAAGCCGAAGGTCGTGTCGTTGAGCGGCATCGCGCGCGAAGGCCTCCGCTACCTGAGGAAGTAGAGGATCGAGAAGAGCGCGATCCATACGACGTCGACGAAGTGCCAGTAGAAGCTGATCGCCTCGACCGCCACGTGATTGCGGGCGCTGAACTGGCCGCTCGTGGCGCGCGCGAAGAGGATCGTCATCCCCACCGCACCGCCGAAGACGTGGGCGCCGTGGAAGCCGGTCAGGGTATAGAACGTCGTCCCGAAGATCCCGTCGCGGATCCCGAAGCCGAGCTGGCTGTAGTCGTACAGCTGGCCGGCGAGGAAGAGGAGGCCGAGCAGCAGGGTCACGCCCACCCAGCGCCGCAGCGCGGCCTGGTCGCCGCGCCGGATCGCCCACACCCCGAACTGCGTCGTGAAGCTCGAGGTGACGAGGATGATGGTCAGGATCGCCGCCAGCGGCCACGCCTCGAGCTCGTGGGCCGGTGCCGGCGGTCCCCATTCGTGGCCCCCGGCGTTGGCGCGGGCATTGAAGTAGGCCGCGAACAGGCCGCCGAAGAACATCACCTCGCTGGCAATGAAGAGGAGCATCCCGACGAGCGGGATCGGCAGGCCCCGATTCGCCTCCGGATGCGGCGGCTGGAGCCGGCTGGCGGGGGTCATCGGCTCGGCGGTCATGCGGGATCGCCCCTGGTCGTGGCCAGGCTCGCCTCACCGTCGTGGAGATGCTCCGCGTCGTGCTTGTGCCGGAGGTCGAACACGGGCCGCTCGCTGCGGATCGGCGGGAGGGTGTCGAAGTTGTAGGCCGGCGGCGGCGAGGTGGTGGCCCATTCGAGCGTGTTCGCCTCCCATGGATCGTCGCCGACCTTCTCGCCGTTGATGAATGTGGCGATGACGTTGATGAGGAACGGGATCACGCTCGCCGCGATCAGGAACGCGCCGGCGGTCGAGAGGAGGTTGTAGATCGTCCAGCCTGCATTCGGGTCGTAGTCGGCGATGCGGCGCGGCATGCCGAGGATGCCGAGCGAGTGCATCGGGAAGAAGGCGAGGTTGAATCCGACGAAATGGATCCAGAAGTGGGTCTTGCCGAGCTTCTCGTTCAGGCGTTTCCCGAACATCTTCGGGAACCAGAAGTAGGTCGCCGCGAAGATGCCGAACACCGAGCCGCCAAAGAACACGTAGTGGAGGTGGGCGACAACGAAGTAGGTGTCTTGCATGTGGAAGTCGATGGGCGGCGAGGCCAGGATGACGCCGCTGATGCCACCGATGAGGAACATCGTGATGAAGCCGATCGCGAACAGCATGGGGGTCGTGAAGCTGATGGATCCGCGCCACATCGTGGCCATCCAGTTGAACATCTTCACCCCGGTCGGCACGCCGATCATGGCGGTCATGAAGGCGAAGAAGGGCAGGAACACCTTGCCGGTGGTGAACATGTGGTGCGCCCAGACGCTGAAGCTCAGCAGACCGATGCCGATCGTGGCATACACGAAGGCCCGGTAGCCGAAGAGCGGCTTGCGGGAGAAGACCGGCAGGATCTCGCTGACCACGCCCATGGCGGGCAGGATCACGATGTAGACCTCGGGGTGGCCAAAGAACCAGAAGAGATGCTGCCACAGGATCGGGTTGCCACCCGACGCCGGGTCGAAGAAGCTGCCGCCGTAGTTGCGGTCGATGAAGAGGGCGATCAGGCCCGCGGTGAAGACCGGGGTAGCCAGCAGTACGAGCACCTGCGTCACCAGCACGGTCCACACGAAGATCGGCATGCGGAACAGCGTCATTCCCGGCGCGCGCATCTTGAAGATCGTGGTCACGAAGTTCACCGAGCCGAGGATCGAGCTCGTGCCGACGAGCGTCAGGCCCATGATCCACAGGTCGGTGCCGACGCCGGCGCTGAAGCGCTCGGCGTTCGAGGAGAGCGGCGCGTAGCCGGTCCAGCCCTCCGCAGCCGCGCCGCCGAACAGGTAGCCGCTGAAGATGAGCAGGCCCCCCAGTGGGAGCATCCAGAAGCTGAGCGCGTTGATGCGCGGGAAGGCCATGTCCGGCGCGCCGAGCATGAGCGGCACGATGTAGTTGCTGAACCCCGACAGCATGGGGATCACGAACAGGAAGATCATGATCGTCCCGTGCATCGTGAACGCCTGGTTGTACGTCGGCGCGTCGAGGAACTGGAGCCCGGGCACCGCCAGCTCGGAGCGGATGACGAGGGCGAGCAGCCCGGCCGCGAAGAAGAACAGGAACGAGTTGACGATGTACATGATCCCGATCTTCTTGTGGTCGACGGTCGTCAACCAGTCGAGGACCCAGGATCGGCGGTAGCTTTCGGCCTGCGGGTTCAGGGTCGTGGTTGCCATGCTCTTCTCGCTCCGATGGCTACTGCACGACGACCTTGCCGGTCATCGTCGGGTGGATCGTGCACAGGAAGTCGTACGTACCGGCGGGGATCTCCGGCACCTGGTACTCGATGCTGGCGCCGGCATTCACGACGTCACCATTGAACAGCTCGGTCTGGCCGTTGAAGATCGCAACGTCGTGCTGGACCCCGTCGTCGTTCTTGAAGCGGATGATGAACGGCTGTGCGGCCGGTGCCTGGATGGTATCGGTGTTGAACGCGATGTTCGCCGCCGAGAGGTCGACGACGGCCGCGCCCGAGGGCGCAGGTGGCGGCGGCGACTCGCCGGCACGACCGGCCGCGATCCACGTGTCGTAATCGGCCTGTTCCATCGCCTGGATCGTGAATCGCATGGCGGCGTGCTCGTTGCCGCAGAACTCGGCGCACTGCCCGGCGTACGTGCCCGGGTCGCTGATCGTGAACTCGAGCTGGTTCTCCGCCTGTCCCTCCGGCTCCGGGATGAGGTCCTTCTTGATGAGGAAGTGCGGGACGTAGAACGAGTGGATCACGTCCTGGGAGTGGAGCAGGAGGCGGATCGGCACGCCCACCGGCAGCCCCATCACCGGTGGCTCGGCGGCGCTGCCGGTGACCGAGTAGTCGTTGTCCGGGTTGTTGTCGTCGTCGCGGTAGCGGAAGGTCCATTGCCACTGGAAGCCGTCCACCTCGACCACCACGGCGGGCTTGTCGGTCGTGGCCTGCACGGTGCCGAGGGCCGAGACGCTCAGCACGAACAGCACGACCACGATCACGGTCGGGATGACGGTCCAGATGACCTCGACAAGGTTGTTGCCGTGGAGCTGGGCGGGCAGTCGGTCATCGCGGCGGCGATAGCGGATGACGGAGTATAGGATGAAGCCCTCGACGCCGACGAAGACGATGGCCGCCATGACCAGGACGATGACGTAGAGGCCGAACGTCGCCTTCGCCTCGGTCGTCTCGGGCTCCGGCGGGATCATGCAGCCGCCGAGCAGCAGCGCCACGGCGACCAGGGATCCGACCTTGAGCAGCGTCCGCACACGCGGGCCTGCCACCATTCCTCGCATCAGTCCGTTTCGAGGCTCCTCAACCGAAGGGCTCACGCATCTCGCGAGCGATCCGCGCGTGTCACGTTCAGCAGGCACGCACGCTCAGGCGGGCTGGCGGCGGCACGGCGCACATTGTACCGATGCGCCGCCAGCGCCGCACCCGCGTGGGCGCGGCTCCGGGGGACCGATCAGGCGGCGGCGCCCGCCCTGCAGCGAGGCGCCTCGCCGGCGAGCACGGGACGCACCAGCACCTGGTAGCGATGGTCCCCGGCGCTGAAGCGGGTGAGCTGGTTCGCAGCCCCGAGCGCCGCATACCACGCCCCGGCCGCGTCGCCGCTCACGACGCCGCAGCGCGCCCCGTCGATCGGCGGATAGGGATCGCCGAACGTCGCCGGGTCGCCATTGACGGGCCACGGCATGCGCCCGCCGTCGATCCCCGACGGGTCCGCCGGGTCGCCGTCGGCGTTGCGCACGAGCAGCCGGAGCGTATCGGATCGGTATGGGTGCCAGGCGATCTCCGCCCATGCCGACGCGGGGAGCCAGCTGTCGAGGAGCTCGAGCTGCTCGGCCAGCGGCGCGAGCACGCGATGCGCCTCGCGCTCGCGGGCGCCCATCGTCGACGGCGGATCGGAGCCGGCGAGCAGGCCGAGCGCGTAGACACTGACCTGCACCTCGCGCCCGTCGGCGTGCATCGTGAAGACGGTCGCGTTCGCGTCGGCGACCATCGCCTGGGCCCCGTTGAAGTCGGCGCTCGTGCCGAAGAAGCCCGTCTTCGCCACCTCGGCGAGGACGAGCTGGAGGCCCGCCTCGGTGAGCCGTCGGGCCTGGATGGGAGCGAGCGCGGGACCCGGGAAGATGGCGTCCTGCGCCCCCTGGACGACGACCGTGCCATCGCCGCTGATCGTCAGCAGCGGCAGCGCGGTGAAGACGAACTCGACCGGGACGAAGCCACCGGCCGAGTCGATGCGCAGGACGAGATCGGAGCCGGCCGGATGCGAGATGCCGGGTCCGGGGCTGCTCGTCGGCCGGCCCCCGCCGCCGCCGGCGCAGGCGGCGAGGAGGACCATGGTGACGAGGGCGGCGCGGGCGAGGGTCGTGCGTCTCATGGCGCCACTGACGCGCGCGACGGCATCCCGGTTCCGGACCCGCGTCGTGCGAGCTCGAGCCGCCGCGACGACAATGACCTCGATGCGGCGGCTCCTTTCCCTCCTGCCCGCGGGCCTTGCGCTCGCGACCCCGGCGATCGTGCTCGCGCATGGGGCGAACGCCGCGCCGCCGAGCTTCCCCGGTGTCCTCCTCGCGTGGCGGTTCGAGGCGCTGCCGGTGGCGGGCATCGCGGTGGCCGCCCTCGGCTACCTGTCGCTGGCACGCCGGGTTGCTGCGTCGCATCCGCGCAACCGCCCGAAGGCCTGGCGCGCGTGGCTGTTCGTGGGCGGCCTCGCTGCGCTCGCGCTCGCCCTCCTCTCCCCGGTCGAGGCCTACGAGGGATCGCTGTTCAGCGTCCACATGGTGCAGCACATGCTGCTCGAGCTCGTCGCCGCCCCGCTCCTCCTCGCCGGCGCGCCGATCACCCTCGTCCTGCGTGCCGCGGGACCGCGCCTGCGCCGCGGCCTGCTGCGCGTCCTCCACAGCCTGCCGATGCGGGTCCTCAGCTTTCCGCTGCTCGCCTGGCTGCTGTTCGCGGCCGTGAACTGGGGCTGGCATTTCTCGACGCTCTACAACGACGCGCTCGAGAACCCGGCGCTCCATTACCTCCAGCACGCGAGCTTCCTTGCCGCGGCGCTCCTCTTCTGGTGGCCGATCATCGGTGCCGACCCGGCCCCCTGGCGGCTCCCGCATCCGGTGCGCCTCTTCTACCTGTTCTTGGCCATGCCCCAGAACTCGTTCCTCGGCGTGGCGCTCATGAATGCGGGTGCGGTGCTCTACCCGCACTACCTTTCGAACCTTCGGACCTGGGGACCGACGCCGCTCGACGACCAGGTGCTCGGCGGGATCCTGATGTGGGTGGTGGGCGACGTCGCCTTCCTGGGGGGCATGGCGCTCGTCGTTGCACTCTGGGTGCGCGAGGAGGACCGGCGGACCGCGCGGCTCGATGCGCGGCTCGACGCGGAGGGTCGCTGAGCGCCTCCGGTCAGCCCAGCGAGACGCGGATCAGCGTGTCGGCGGCGACGGCGGCGAACAGGAGGGTGAGGTAGAGGATGCTGTACCTGAACAGCGAGATCGCCGCGCGGCCGCTTCCGGCGTTGCGCTGGATGCGCAGCGCGTGGACGACGAACAGCGCCCCCAGCCCGACCGCCGCGACGAGGTAGATGAGCCCCATCCGGGCGGCGGGCAGGAGGAGAAGGCTCACCGCGACGAGGAGCAGCGTGTAGATGACGATCTGGCGCGCCGTTTCGGCCTCCCCGCGCACGACCGGGAGCATCGGCACCCTGGCCGCCGCGTAGTCGCCGCGGTAACGGAGGGCGAGCGCCCAGAAGTGCGGCGGCGTCCAGTAGAAGACGATCGCGAACAGGATGAGGGCGGGAACCTCGATACGGCCGGTCACCGCGGCCCACGCCACGAGCACCGGGACGCAGCCGGCGGCCCCGCCGATCACGATGTTCTGCGGGGTGCTGCGCTTGAGCCAGAGCGTGTACACAAAGACGTAGAACGCGATCGCGCTCGTCGAGAGGAGCGCGGCCAGCAGGTTGACGGTCACGACCAGGAAGATGAACGACACGACGCTCAGCACGATCCCGAACGTCAGCGCCGACCGTGGCGTGATGGCGTGGCTCGGCAGCGGTCGATGGCGAGTTCGGCGCATGACGTCGTCGATGTCCCGGTCGATCACCTGGTTGATCGTGTTGGCGCCGCCCGCCGCGAGCGTGCCACCGATGATCACCGCCGCCATCAGCCAGACCGACGGCATCCCCCGCTGGGCGAGGACCATGGTCGGGATGGTCGTCACCAGCAGCAGCTCGATGATCCGCGGCTTCGTCAGCGCGATGTACGCGCGCAGGGTGTCGGACGGGCTCGCGGCTGCACCCGGCTCCCGCGCCGAGTGCGCCAGCCGCACCTCGGCCGACCGCAGCCGCCGCAGGGTCAGCGCCAGCCAGACCGACGCGCCCCACAGGGCCGAGCCGACCGCGAGATGTGGGACGACGAACCACGCCGACAGCTGCGACCAGATGTTCGCGGCGCCGAGTGCCACCTGGATGAGGACGAGCACGACCATCGCGCCCGCGATCCGACGCGGCCGAGGCAGGTCGGTGGCCCGACGCACGCGGAGGACGGTGACGATGACCAGCAGCGCCACGATGAGCGCGAGTGCCCGGTGGAGGACCTGCACGGCCTGCTGGCTGGCGGCGACGTCCGGGACGAGCGTGCCGTTCATGAGCGGGAAGTCCGCGTAGGCGAGGCCGGCACCATGGCCGGTCACCCACGAGCCGAGCAGCATCTGGGCTAAGACCGCGCCCGCGGTGAGCATGCCGAGGCGAAGCAGGCCAGGATCGGCGCTCCGCGCCGGCAGCGGCCCGTGGACGGCGCGCTCGGCGATGAAGATGGTCGCCGCGAAGACGGTGAGCGCCAGGCCGAGGTGGACCGTCACGAGCTCGGCCGCCAGCCCTTGCATGACGACGCTGCGACCGATGATCGACTGCACGATCACGAGCACCCCGGCCGCCACCGCCGCCAGCAGGAGCGGGAGGTCGCGACGCTTGTCGCGACTGATCAGGGTCCAGATGCCGACGATCCCGACCACCGGGCCGACCGCCAGCGATGCCACGAGCCGATGGGTGTGCTCGATCCAGACGTGCATCTGGGCCGGCGGGATCCAGTCGTTGAAGGCGAAGCAGCCGGGCCAGTTGGGGCAGGCCAGCCCGGAGTCGGTGGCGCGCACCAGGCCGCCGACGCTGATGAGCACGAAGGTAGCGACGGCCGCGGCGAGCGCCAGGGTCGCGTAACGGGTCAATCGGTCCTCCGGCGCACGCTCGCACGGCGAGCGGGCATGACCTCGGTCAGGGGATGGTGCGGGACGTCGTGATCATACCGGGCCGGACGTCGTTGTCGGAATCGGGCAGGCCGCGAGAGGTCGAGCCCCGTGCGCACACGCACCGCTGCGCGATCGCTGCTGGCGCTCACCGCGGAGCGGCTCGCCGTTCTGCGGCACGCGCCTGCGGAACGAAGCGGAGCGGCGGCGGCACGAGAGGCAGAACACGGCGGCAGGCTGCCGCGAGGCGCTTCACGCCCGCTTCGCGCCGTGGCGACCAGCCGATGCCGTACTGGGCGCGCAGCTGCGGGTGCATGACCGAATCGCTCGCGAGATGCGCGAGGTCCCAGACGAACCGCGGCGGGAACGCGGTCGGGTAGCGGACGGCATCGCGGAGCGACCTGGCGGTTGGCGAAACGGCGATCTCGCCGCTGGCAACCGCGCCGGCCATGAACGTGCGCAGCTCGGTAAGGGTTGGCGGCACGAGCTCCGGCGCGACCCCCAGCCGGATCGCGATGCTGCGTGACTCGGCGTGATAGGCCTGCGCGGCGTCGGCGCTGAGCGGGGCCACGAAGCGATCGTAGATGCGGATCGCGGTGTCGATGAGCGTCGCGTGGACCCAGAGGAGCAGGCGCGGGTCCGTGGCGTCGTAGGCGGCACCACTCTCCGGGATGCTGCCACGGATGGATCGGTGGATGGCATTGATGCGGCCGATGGCGCGGTTCGCCTGGCGCGTCGAGCCGAACACGACGGCGAACGTCGAGGTGAGCGTGCGGCGCAGGCGCGCGAACGGGTCGTCGCGGAACGTCGAGTGCTCCGCCACGGCGGCTGCAACCGCTGGATGGGCAAGCTGGAGGAGCAGCGCGCAGGTCCCGCCGCCGAGGACGAGCACCTCGCGGTCGACGCGCCACGCCATGCTGTCCGGCCCGAACAGGCCGGGGTCGCGGCGGACGGGCGCGAGCGTCATGCGCCGAAGCGTGGCGCCGCGGCGGTCCCGCCGCGGCCCACTGCCCGGAAGATGAGCCCCGCCACGAGCCCGACCGCGAAGCCGCCGATATGCGCGAAGTAGGCGACCCCGCCGCCGCCCGCCGTCTCGCCTCCGAGCCCGCTGATCCCGCTGAAGATCTGGAGCGCCGCCCAGAGGCCGATGGCGACGAGCGCCGGCACCTTGGTGATGAAGCGGAAGAGGAACACCGTGACCCGGTTGCGCGGGAAGAGGACGAGGTAGGCGCCGAGCACGCCGGAGATCGCGCCGGAGGCGCCGAGGGTGGGGATCGTCGAATCGGGGGCGATCAGGATCTGCGTCAGGGAGCCGATGACGCCGGCGAGCAGGTAGAAGACCACGTAGCGAAGCATCCCCATCCGGTGCTCGACGTTGTCACCGAAGACCCACAGGAAGAGCATGTTGCCGCCGATGTGGAGCCAGCCGCCGTGCATGAACATGCTCGTCAGGAGCGTGAGCCAGATCGGGACCGGACCGGGCTCCTGCGGGATCGAGCCGGTCTGGCCGTTGGCGGTGACCTCGGTCGGCCGGGTCAGATCGGTCCCGTGGGTGATCTCGTAGGGAACCGCGCTGTAGCCGTACGTGAACCGATCCCCGCTGGAGCCCCCTGCGCCCTGGAGGACGAGGAAGACAAGCACGTTGAGCGCGATGATCGCGAGCGTCGCAAATGCCGGCCCGTGGCCGGGCTCGTTCTCGTCGCCGATCGGGAACATGGGTCGCGTCCTCGTGCGGGGCCGTCGAGGTGGGCGCGGGCATGATAGCGCCGCCGCCGCGGGCCATAATCGGAGCCATGAGCGTCGACATCCGGCTCTACGACGGCACGTTCCACGACTTCATGGGGGCGGTGCTGCTGCCGTTTGCCTGGACGATCAAGGAGGAGGACGAGGCGCTCTTCGAGCCGGTCGTCGAGCTCGACCGCGCCCTTGCCGCCTACGACGGAGACCGGGTGGTCGCCACCGCCGCCGCCTTCAGCTTCTCCGTCACCGTACCCGGCGGCGAGCTGCCGATGGCCGGGGTGACCATGGTCGGCGTGCATCCCACGCACCGGCGGCGCGGACTCCTGCGCCAGCTCATGCGCCGCCAGCTGGACGACGTGCACGCGCGGGGTGAACCGCTCGCGGGGCTGTGGGCCTCCGAGGGCCTCATCTACCAGCGCTTCGGCTACGGACTCGCGACCCTGGGCGCAGGATTCGCGGTCGACCGCGCGCGCTCTGCGTTCCGCAGTCCGCACGAGTGGTCCGGCACCCTGCGCCTGCTCGAGCGCCGTGCGGCGGAGGAGCTCATCCCGCCCCTGCATGCTGCGGCGCGACCGCAGCGGCCCGGTGCCTTCGATCGCTCCGCGGCGTGGTACGCCTCTGGTTCTTCCACGACCCCGAGCACGCGCGCAACGGCGGTGCGGAGGCGGCGTACATCCTTCACGAGACCGATGGGCGGCCGACCGGGTACGCGCGCTACCGGGTGAAGAGCGAGTGGGACGACGTCGGCGCGAAGGGCACCGTCGAGGTGCACGAGCTCATGTCGCTCACACCGGCGGCGCACGCGGACCTGTGGCGCTACCTGCTCGACATCGACCTGGTGGCGACGATCCGAGGCTGGAATTTGCCCGTCGACGACCCACTGCCGCTCCTCGTCGCCGAGCCACGCCGGCTGTCCTGGACGGTGCGCGACGGGCTGTGGCTGCGCATCGTCGACCTGCCCGCCGCGATTGCCGGCCGCCGCTACGCCGCGGCGGGACGGGTGGCGCTCGACGTGAGCGACGAATTCTGCGACTGGAACGCCGGGCGCTGGTCGCTCCAGACCGATGCGACCGGCGCCGGGCACGCCGAGCGCACGACCGACGAGCCCGATCTCGCCCTGTCGGCGGCGGACCTTGGCGCGGTCTACCTCGGGGCGTTCAGCATCGCCGAGCTCGCACGTGCGGGCCGCGCGCGCGAGCTCCGGACGGGCGCCATCGCAACCGCGGACGGCATGCTGCGCACGGACGTCGCACCGTGGTGCCCGAAGGTCTTCTGACGGTCGCCTCAGCCCGCCGGGGGCGCAGCCTCGGCTCCACCGCCGGCATGGGCCGAGGCCGGACCGGGGTTGCGGATCCCGAGCCCGTTCACCGCCGCTCCGGCGGCGCAGAGCAGGGCGGTCACCAGCATCGCGACGTGGAAGGCGTCGACCGAGGCGACATTCGCCGCCTCCGCCTCCCGTGCCGTCGCCCCCGCTCCCGGCGGGTTGAGCGGGGTGAGCGTCCGCCGCACCGACGGGTCGCCCAGGTCCGTGCCGGGGACCCGGTCCGCGAGGGTGCCGTAGAACGTCGCTGTCACGGCCACGAAGATCAGCGCGCCGGCGATCAGCGGCCCGATCCGCGAGACCGCGTTGTTGATCGCCGACGCGAGGCCGGAGTTGCGCTCCGGGACGGAGCTCATGAGGGCGGTGGTCAGCGGCGCGACAAGCAGGCAGATGCCGGCGCCGAAGAGGATGCTGACCGGGAGGACGTCGACGACGAAGTCGAGCGGGGGCACGAGTGAGGAGGGATTGGCCATCGCCGCCGTCCACGGCCGCGAGGTCGCGGGCAGGCGCACGTACCAGAGCAGCCCCAGCGCCATGAGCATCGGTCCGACGGTCATGAAGGCCCGTGGCCCGATGCGCGCCGCCAGCGTGCCGACGGAGGTGGAGAAGACGATGAGCATGATGCTGATGGGGATCCCGACCAGCCCCGCGGCGAACGCGGAGTAGCCCAGCGCCCCCTGGAGGAAGATCGCCTGGAGCATGCTGTAGACGTACAGGGCACCGTAGATCAGGAACGTGCTCACGTTCGTCACCGTGAAGTTCCGCGAGCGGAACAACGAAGGCGGCACAAGCGGGTTCGGCCGCATCCGCATGAGCGGGACGAGCGAGACCGTCGCGATCACGCCGACCACGATCGAGATCCAGGCGACCGGGTCGGCCCACGCCCGTTCCTGGCCACGGGTGAGGCCGAACGTCAGCCCGCCCACGGCGATCGCGACGGCTGCCGCGCCGATCCAGTCGAGCTCCCGTGAGGCGTGCTCGTTGCGACTTTCCGCGACCGCCCGCAGGCCGATGACGAACCCCACGATGACGAGCGGCACATTCATGAGGAAGGCGACTCGCCAGCTCACCGTGTCGACGAGGAAGCCGCCGATGGCCGGGCCGAGGAGGGTCGTCGCCGACGAGGCGGCCGCCCAGATCCCGAACGCGCGACCGCGCTCCTCGCCGCTGAACGTGGCGTTGATGAGCGCCAGCGAGGTCGGGACGAGCAGCGCCCCGAAGGCGCCCTGGAGGAGCCGCGCCACGATGAGCAGCTCCATGGTGGGGGCGAGGCCGCAGGCCACCGAGGTCACGCCGAAGCCTGCCAGGCCGATGAGGAAGAGGCGCCGGCGGCCGAACAGGTCCGCCAGCGCGCCGGCGAGGATGAGCAACGCCGACAGGGTGAGGAGGTAGCCGTTCGTGACGTACGACTGGCCCTCGTAGCGACCGACCAGCGTCGACGGCAGCTCGCGGCCCATCCGCTCGAGCGCGACGTTCACGACCGTCGAGTCGAGGAATACGATCCCGCTGGCGAGAACGACCGCCACCAGGGTCCAGGCGCGGTTGCTCACGATGCGTCGATCACGTCCAGGACGTCGCGGCGGGCTGCCGACGCCAGGCGGCGGCCGCCGCGCCGCTCGAGCGTCGCGACGAGCTCCTCGGCGATGCGTCGGGCGGCGTCGCGCTCATGGAGCAGCAGGCATGCCTTCGCTTCGAGGAAGGACAGGAAGGCGGTCATGGGTGCCATGACGATCCCCTCCGCTCGTCCCCAGCCGCGCGCGAAGCACGCCAGCCCAGACCGATCACCGAGCCGCGCGAGGGCGAATCCCTCCGCGCCATCCAGGCTGACCTGGTCGCCGATGTCGTCCGGGCGCGAGATCTGCCGAGCTTCCCGCACGATGGCGAGCGCCTCGCCCGCGCGCCCAAGCTCGGTGAGGCTGTTCGCCCACGCGGCCGTCTCGCTGACGATCACAGACTTGTCGCCGATCTCTCGCAGGTAGTCCAACTCTGCCCGTCGCAGGTTCTCATGGAGCTCGTGATCCCCCTCGAGACCGGCGGCGATTGCAACAAAGCCCATGACGTCTTGCGCGCGGCGCTCGCTTCCCGTCTGACGATAGAGGGTCGCCGCCCGCTGAATGAGATCTCTGACCTCGACGAACGAGATTGCACCCCGCATGTACTCGGTCCGACCCACGGTCGCGGCAAAGGCGGCGTCGAACAGAGGACCGCCATCGCCGCCGATCGATGCCGCGAGCTTGTCGAGCTCCGACTGAGCATCAGCCGCATCGGTACCGGCGAACACCAGGCTGCCCGCGATCTGGTCGATGAGCTCGATCCGATAGCCATGGATACCGGCGGCCTCGAATAGTGTCCACGCTCGCCGGAATGCCTCGAGCGAGAGGTCTCCACGACATGCGCCCCATTCCGCCCAACCCCTGGCAACTTCGAGTCGCGCGAGGCCGACAACGTCGCCAGCTCGGCGGAGGACCTCCTCGGCCGAGTCGAGCGTGCGGCGGCAGTCGTCGACCGTCCGGCCGTCGCCGAACGTGTCGACGCTGATCCGCGCCACTCCGGCCCGGGCACGATCCATCTCGTCTCCGGCGGCAAGCTCCTCGATGAGCGGCGCAATGTCGGAAGCGGCACCGCTGTGATCGAGCACGTCGATGAGCTCCGGAACGATGGCTCGTCGTCGCGGGCCGGCGGCGGCCAGGGCATGAGAGCGGTCCAGCAGCGCGCCGGCGGCGCTCGTGTCCCGGCGTTCGAACGCGACGTGGCCGGCGGCCGCGAGGTGGTCGGCGGCGCGGGAGGCCAGATCGACCGCGCGCGGATCGTCGGCGTCCAGCTCGCGACGATACCCGGCGGCCTGCTCGAGGTGGTAGCCGACGAGCTCGTCCTGCTCCAGCAGGTCTCCGTGGGCGGCGAGCCAGTCGCCGAAGCGTTCGTGGAGCTCGGCGCGGACGGCCTTCGGCAACGAGTCGTAGGCGGTATCGCGGATGAGCAGGTGACGGAAGCGGAAGGCGTCGTCGCCGGCGATCTGGGTTCGATCCGGCCGGACGAGCTCCTTCCGCATGAGCGACAGCAGCTGCCCGCCCACGCCGGCGCGGTCCGCCTCGGGCGCGAGCGCCATCACGGCGCCCCGGTGGAAGACCTTGCCCTCCACCGCACCGCGCTCGATGACGGTCCGCTCTGCCTCGTTCAACGTGTCGAGCCGCGCCTGGAGGAGGGCACGGATCGTGGGCGGCACGCTCACCACGCCGCGTGCCTCGCGGGCGAGCGCGGCCATCTCCTCGAGGAAGAGCGGATTGCCCTCCGCGATGGCAAGGATGCGGCTCCGCGTCTCGGCGTCGAGCTCGATGCCATCGAGGAGCGAGTCGGCGAGCGCGATCGCCTCCGCCTCACCGAGTGGCTCGAGCAGGATCGAGGTCGCGTTCATCTTCCCGCCGCCCCAGCCCGGGCGGAGGTCCAGAAGCTCCGGCCGCGCGATGCAGAGCATGAAGATCGGCGCGTCGCGCGACCAGTCGACGACGTGCTCCACCAGGTCGAGCATCGGCGGCTCCGCCCACTGGACGTCGTCGAGGACGAGCACGAGCGGTCGCCGCTCGGCGGTGGCCTCGAAGATCGCGCGGGTCGCGAGCTGCGTGTCGGCCGGGGAGCTGCGAATCGCATCCGCCGGCTCCGCGCCGAGCTGGATGAGCATCTCCACCAGCGGCCAGTAGGTGATGCCCTCGCCGTACGAGAGGGCACGCCCGCGGGCGATCGTCGCCGACTCCCCGACCGAGGCAAGGAAGTCGGCGACGAGCCGTGACTTCCCGACGCCTGCCGGACCGATGAGGGTGAAGAGGCGGCAGGTGCGGGTCGCGAGCGCATCGTCGAAGTCGCTCCGGAGTCGGTCGCGCTCGCGCGCGCGGCCGACGAGCGGCGTGTCCAGGTTGCGCGCGACGCCGGTCACCGTGGTGTCGAGCGTGATGAGCCGATGCGCCGGGACCGCCTCGGGCTTGCCCTTGAGCGTGAGCGAGACGGGCTCGGTCGTGGTGGCGTCGCGGACGAGGCGCATCGTGGCGTCGCCGAGCAGCACCTCCCTGGCGCCCGCGGCCTGCTCGAGGCGTGCGGCGACGTTCACCGCATCACCGGTCACGAGCGTGTCGCCCTCGCCCGCGACCACGTCACCGGTGTTCACGCCGATCCGCGCCTCGAGCCCGAGCTCGTGGACGGTGTCGCGCAGCTCGACCGCCGCCCGGACCGCGCGGACCGCGTCGTCCTCCGTCGCGACCGGGATGCCGAACACGGCCATCACCGCGTCGCCGACGAACTTCTCGACCATCCCGCCGTGCCGCTCGAGCACGACCCGCGCGGTCTCGTAGTAGCGACGCATCAGGGCGCGGAGCGCCTCCGGATCGGTCCGGTCGCCGATGGCGGTCGAGCCGGTCAGGTCGCAGAAGAGGACGGTGACGACCTTGCGGACTTCCCGTGCCGGCACCACGACGCCGAGCGGAGCGCCGCACGCCGGACAGAACCCGAAGTCGGCGGGGCTCTCGCGCCCGCACTGTGCACACACCGCCACCGTCGGAGTCTATCCGCGCCGTGCGGGCACGACTAGATCGGCTCGAAGCGCGCGGTGAAATGGCGCAGTGTGGTCGGCTGCTCCACGATCCGCATGCCACGCAGCTCCGCGGCGCGTTCGGCGACCCAGCGGATCACCTCGATCACGTAGTCGATGTGCGACTGGGTGTACACGCGGCGCGGAATGGCGAGGCGGACGAGCTCCATCGCGGCGGGCGCCTCGGTCCCGTCCGCGTGCTGGCCGAACATCACCGTCCCGATCTCGCAGCCGCGGATGCCGCCCTCGCGATAGAGCGCCGTCGCGAGCGCCTGCCCGGGATACTCGAGCGCCGGGATGTGAGGCAGGAGCGCGGCCGCGTCGAGATAGACGGCATGGCCGCCGATCGGGCGCACCACCGGCACGCCGCTCTCCACCAGCGCGTCGCCGAGGTAGGCCGTCGAACGGATCCGGTACCGCAGGTAG
>JBBQMC010000011.1:0-25135 GCA_038328565.1 Candidatus Limnocylindria bacterium | reverse complement strand
CGATACCGACGGGGAGGGTGCCGCGCTGGAGGTCGCGGCTGGTGTCGCAAGGACGGAAGGCGTTTGGCTGGGCGTTGGACCTTGAGCGACGACAAGGGGGGTTGGGGTTGGGGATGGCGACGCGAAGAAAGCCAGACCCAGGAGGTTCTGTTCCCCTGGGGCAGCCGCGGCCAAAGTGAGCAACACCGCGATCGCGCCGACGCTCAAGGTGAGCAAAAGCGCGGACCCCACGGCCACGACTCGATCCTTAGTCATCGCCGGTCCCTGCGCGAGCGCGATCGGTCCAGCGGGAGGTGTGCGCGCCAGACTCAGGTCGATGATGGCCAATCCGTCGAGCGCGGCCGCCTCCCCGGCACACACGGAGCAGGAGAGTGCATGGATGGCCACATCGCGCGTCGGATCATCGCGCGCACCGTCCTCCAGCCAAGCCACACTTCGTGCGTGGAGCTGGTCATCGTCCCCTGGACTCATGATTGCACGGCCTCCGCGGCTCCGAACGTTCGCCCAGCGATTAGTGCGATGCGGGTCCGAAGGGGCCCCACCACGCCAGGGGGCGGTCCGGGGTGTGTCGCGATGTAACGACGTCGCGCATGTCGGACCGTGCGGCGGGCAGCAGCTGGCGACATGTTGAGGATGAGCGCGACGTCCTCCGGCGTGAATCGCTCGATATCGGCCGCGACGAGAGCCGCGCGGCCAGTGACGCCAAGACTGCCCAGAGCTTCCCCCGCCGAGGCGTCGACGTTGAGTGCTCCCAGAGCCGCGAGTCGCTCGTCGTCATCGATCGCGGGCCGTCGGAGCCGTCGCGCTCGGCGCAAGATCTCAGCCCGGAGGATGGCCCCCGTCCGCTCTGGATGTGCCGTCTCCGGACTTCGCGATCGATGGGCCGCAATGACGGCGTTCGCGAGGTGGGCCGCGGCTGGACGATCGCCGTGCATTATGAGCAGCCCAAATCCGTAGAGGCGCGCCGCATGGATATCACGGACCGTGGAGGTCTCGGGGACAGGGTCGCCAGGAGGCATGGTCATTCGATGGGCACGTGGACCTGATGCAGTGGCCCCAATAGTACCCTTTCGTGTCCACCCGGCGGTGCACGTCGCTTTGGCTTCGTGGCTTGCCCGATTCGTCAGGGCTTGACAAGTTGGTATGATAGCCCCTGAACCATTGACAAAGTACTTGACAGACCACCCATCGAACGGGATGCGTGCTTCCGCGTGAGCTCTTCAGGCGTCGTCGCCGAGATCAAGTCGAAGCTCAGCGTGCTCGAGGTCGTCGGCGAGACGGTCCAGCTCAAGCGCGCGGGTACCGCGTACAAGGGACTCTGTCCCTTCCATGCCGAGAAGACCCCCTCGTTCATCGTCAACCCAGATCGAGAGGCGTGGCGCTGCTTCGGCTGCGGGGAAGGCGGCGACATCTTCACGTTCGTCATGCGCCGTGACGGCCTCGACTTCCGCGAGGCGCTGGAGCGGCTGGCCGAGAAGGCCGGCGTCGAGCTGTCCGAGCGGACGGCCCGCGAGGATCGCGAGCGCAAGCGGCTGCGCGATGCGCTCGAGTCGGCCATCGCATGGTACCGCGAGGTGCTGCTCCAGGCGAACCTGGCGGGGCGCGCCCGTGCCTACCTCGACGAGCGTGGCCTCACCGCCGAGACGCTCGACCGATTCACCATCGGCTACGCGCCCAACACCTGGGACGCCCTCGTGAAGCGGTTGGTCGGCAAGGGCTACACCAATGCCGAGCTCATCGGTGCCGGGCTCGCCAGCCAGTCGAACCGCGGCGGCGTGATCGACAAGTTCCGCGGCAGGATCATCATCCCCATTCGCGACGCTTCCGGGCGGGCTGTGGGCCTGGGGGGTCGCATCATGCCTGGCGCGGACGGACCGAAGTACCTCAACTCGCCCGCCACGCGCCTCTTCGACAAGAGCCGCACGCTTTATGGGATCGACCTCGCCAAGACGGCCATCCGCAAGGCGGGCCTGACGGTGATCGTCGAGGGCTACACCGATGTCATGGCTGCTCATCAGGCGGGCTTCGCGAACGTCGTCGCCAGCCTCGGCACCGCGCTCACCCACGGCCAGGTCGAGCTCGCCACCCGGTACGCCGATGCGGTCGCGCTCGCGTACGACGTCGACCTCGCCGGCGAGGCGGCGACACAACGGGGCCTGCTCGAGGAGCTCGGTCCCGACCAGGCGGTGAGCAAGGTGCGGGTGGTCCGCATTCCCGCCGGCAAGGATCCGGATGAGCTCATTCGAACCGATCCGGAGGCGTGGCGGACCGCCGTCGCCGAGGCGCCGCCGGTGCTCGACTACTTCATGGACCGCGCGGTCGCATCGGTCGACCTCTCGAGCGTGACCGGACGGCGCGAGGTTACCCGCCGCGTGCTCGGCGTCCTGCGCCGGGTGGGGGATCGGCTCGAACAGACGCTGTATCTCCAGCGCCTGTCACGTCTCGTCGATGTCGACGAGAAGGTCCTGACCGATGAGCTCGCTGCCACGCCGCGGCCGGCTGCCCGCCGGCCGATGGACGAGGTGGGCGACGAGCGTGAGCGCGTGAGCGCCACGCTGCCGGCCCTCGAAGCTGAGGCGCTCCGCGTCCTGCTCCGCTATCCCGCCACTGCGGCGGAGCTCGGCGACGCGGCCCTCCCGTTCCGCGAGGCTGCTGCGGCGGCACTGGCGCGGGCGTGGGCGGCGTGCCCCGCGTCGGCGATCGATGCTGCCTCGATCGAGGCGTTCGTCGGCGGGCTCGACGCCGCGAGCGCCGAGCTGGCCCGCGACCTGCTGGCCGACGTGCGGGCCGACACGAGCCCGCGACTCGAGCCTGACGCGGCGCGCGATGCCCTGCGGAGCTGCCTTCGGCGGCTGCGGGTGCACCGCATCGAGGACGCCATCCGCGATGGACGGCTCCTCATGGACGAGGCTGACCGCGACGGCGATGCGGCCCGTGTCCGCACATTGGAAGAACAGATGACCCACCTCGGCCGCGAGAAGGCTGAGCTGACACGAGCGATGAGAGAGCCGGCGACCGCCGGAGCCAGGAGGAGCTGACAACCGTGGCCACGACCACCAAGACCCGTCCCGCGACCGGCGGGACCACCACCGAGACCCGTCCCGCCGCGGCCGCCAAGGCTCCCGTGAAGGAGGCCGCCGGCGCGAAGCCGGCCGCAACGGCCAAGGCACCCGCCGCGAAGGCGTCGGCCGCGAAGGCGTCCGCCGCGAAGGCCTCACCCCCAAAGGCGGTTTCGACCAAGGCGGTACAGGCCGCAACCACGTCCGCGGCCAAGCCCGTGGCGCCCGCTGCATCGCCGCGCGCGGCGGCGACGAAGGCCGCCGGCAAGCCCGCTGGCTCCGCTGCGTCGGCCCCCACGGCCCCGAATGGCAAGGTCCCAGCTCCCAAGTCTGCCGCGCCGAAACCGAAGGCGCCGGCGTCGTCGGCGGCCAAGGGGAGCAGCGGAACGGGGAACCGTGCCTTCGACCGCCTCCTCAGCCGTGGCCGGTCCGACGGCTTCATCACCCATGATCAGATCCTCGAAGCGGTCCCGCAGCCGGAGGAGAACCTCACCGCCGTCGAGGAGCTCTATGCCGCTGCCACCGAGGCCGGCATCGAGGTGCTGGACGCCCAGAACAACCCGACCCTCCTCGCCGAGGCCGAGCCCGAGGCGGCGACCAACGCCAAGGAGGAGAAGGAGGAGGAGGACCTCGAGGCGCTTGCCGCCGATCTCATCGGGATCGACGACCCGGTCCGCATGTACCTCAAGGAGATCGGCAAGGTCGCGCTCCTCACCGCCGAGGAAGAGGTCGTGCTTGCGAAGGCGATCGAGCTCGGCGAGCTGGCGGTCGAGGACCCGGCGCGGGCGATGGTCAACCTCTACACCTGGGTCATCGTCAGCTCGGAGCCGAAGGCACGAGCGATGGCCGCCATGCGGGCGTTCGACCTGCCGCGCGAGTCGCCGCGGGTCGCGAGCGAGGCGATCGACTGGTGGGTCGCGCGCAAGCGCGAGATCGCCCCGCCCACGATGAAGCTCACGAAGGCGCGCAGGGCGCCGGACCTCGACGACGACGCGCGCGAGCGGATCATGAAGGCGGAGTCGCTCATGAAGTCGTTCGCCGACGACCCGGCGGGCGTGCTGAAGGAGGCGATCCTCTTCGGTCACAGCTATCGCTTCAAGCCGATCGACCACGCCGGCGCCACCGAGCTGCGCGAGTTCGAGGCCTGGGCGCGCGAGTCCGCGACCGAGATCGTGAAGGCCTACATCGAGGATGGGCAGGATGCCGGCTACCTCAAGGAGCTCGGCCACGACCCGGCCATCCCGATCGAGGTCCCGCTCGAGCGCCGCAGCGGGCGCCTGGTCGAGCAGTCGACCGATGCCCGCAAGCGCCTGACCGAGGCGAACCTGCGTCTCGTGGTCAGCATCGCCAAGAAGTACATCGGGCGCGGGATGAGCTTCCTCGACCTCATCCAGGAGGGGAACATCGGTCTCATCCGGGCGGTCGAGAAGTTCGAGTACGCGAAGGGCTTCAAGTTCAGCACCTACGCCACGTGGTGGATCCGGCAGGCGATCACGCGCGCCATCGCCGACCAGGCGCGCACGATCCGCATCCCGGTCCACATGGTCGAGACCATCAACCGCCTCATCCGCGTCAGCCGCACCTTGCTCCAGGAGCTGGGCCGCGAGCCGACGGTGGAGGAGATCGCGCGTCGCATGAGCCGCGACGAGATCGTGCGTGAGCTGCGCGACAAGCTGAACCAGGAGGCGATCCGCACCGGCGGCACGCCGCGCGAGCCGACCGAGGAGGAGGTCGACGAGCGCGAGGCAATCGGTCCGCAGACGGTCAGCGCCGAGAAGGTGCGCGAGATCATGAAGGTGTCCCAGGAGCCGGTCAGCCTCGAGACGCCCATCGGCGAGGAGGAGGACAGCCACCTCGGTGACTTCATCCCGGACCTCGCCACCCAGGCGCCGGCCGACGCGGCGAGCGCCCAGCTCCTCAAGGAGCAGGTGGAGGGCGTGCTCGACTCGCTCACCCCGCGCGAGCGGCGCGTGCTCCAGCTCCGCTTCGGCCTGGAGGACGGGCGCTCCCGCACCCTGGAGGAGGTGGGTCGAGACTTCAACGTGACCCGCGAGCGAATCCGGCAGATCGAGGCGAAGGCACTCCGCAAGCTCCGCCACCCGAGCCGCAGCCGCAAGCTCAAGGACTACCTCGAGTAGCCGGCGGCTGGCGGCCACCCGACGAGTTCGTCCGCTGGGACGACTGGAGCTCCTCCGGCGGCTGATTCCCACGGTTTACACCAACGATGGTGCCCGGCGTCAACGCCAGTGCGAGGTGCACCGCATGCCCCAGTAATGCACCGGACCTCACCGCACGTATCTCACCAAACGAGCCTGCCCCCGGTCGCCTGCTGCGGGCCGCGTGCTCGAGAGATCGAAAGGAGGGCCGCGCTTGGTTCCGCGCCATAAAACCCAGTTTCGTGCATCACCAAACGTCCCTAAAAAGGGGAATCAATGCGCACCTCTCATGTCTCGTTGAGGAGGTTGCTCGTCGGCCTGGTCGCTCTCGGACTGCTTGTCTTCCCGACATCGGTCCTCGGATCAAGCCACCGCGAGGCACCCCTCATCAGCACGGACCCGACGGCGGACAATACCGACGTCTATGCGTTCGTCAGCCCCGACAAGCCAGACACGGTCACGCTTGTCGCCGACTACATCCCCCTGGAAGACCCCGCTGGCGGGCCGAACTTCTACGCCTTCGACGACAAGGTCCTTTACGCGATCCATGTCGACAACAATGGCGACGGCAAGGACGACGTCACGTACCAGTTCCGCTTCCAGACCGTGACCAAGAACCCGAATACGTTCCTCTACAACACGGGCCAGCTCACAACGCAGGGCGATCCGGACTGGAATCGCCAGCAGAGCTATAGCGTTACCCGTGTCATGGGTGGAACGTCGACGCTCCTCGACCACTTCGATCCGACGACTCCGGTCAACATCGGACCGCGGTCGACGCCGAACTACGCGATGCTGGAGCAGAAGAACATCAACGGGCTGAGCAATGGTGGCCTGGCCTTTGTCGGTCAGCGCGACGATCCCTTCTTCGTCGACACTGGCTCGATCTTCGATCTGGCTGGGTTGCGGCCCTTCAATGCGGCCCATCTCATTCCGCTCGGAACAGCACCGGGCGTCGATGGCCTGGGTGGGTTCAATACTCACTCGATCATCATCCGCGTGCCGATCACCGAAGTGACGTCCAACCACAAGATGAATCCGGCCACCGCTCGCGCCGCCACCATCGGCGTGTGGGCGAGTGCGAGCCGCCAGACGCAGCGCGTGCTGAAGCCGGACGGCAGCCAGGCCACGTCGGGTGCGTGGCAGCAGGTATCACGACTGGGCAATCCCCTGATCAATGAGGTCGTGATTCCGCTCGGCGCCAAGGACTACTGGAACTCGCAGCCGCCGTATGCGGACAAGCAATTCGCCAAGTACTACACCTCGCCCGAGGTGGCTGGGCTGATCAACCTCCTGTACCCGTCACTGCCGGACGTCGCGACGACGAACCGGACGGACCTTGCTCAGATCCTGCTGACCGGGGTTCCGGGACTCAACAACACGGGCACCGTCCAGTCGGACATGCTCAGGCTGAACACGGGCATTGCTCCGTGCACCGCTGACAGCGCGACTGACACGGTGGGCAAGTGCTCGCGACTCGGGGTGCTCTCCGGAGACCTCGCCGGGTTCCCGAACGGCCGTCGCCTCAGTGACGACGTGACCGATATCGAGCTCAGGGCGATCGCGCAGGGGTATGGAACATTCCTGGCGACGAACTTTGGGCTTCCGAACAAGTCCCCCAACAAGCTCGTGGGCGACGGCGTGAACACGAACGACATGGCGTTCAATGCTCACTTCCCGTACGTGGCCAGTCCCTTCCAGGGGTACAACCACACCCACCACAAGGTCGGCTCGACCGACACGGGCTTCCTGCCCTAGGGTTCTCTGCGGTCGGCGGGCTCTCCTGAGCTCGTCGACCGCGACTCCATATCGAAAGCGGACCACGAAAGGTCACGGCTCAGATGCGGCATGCTCGACTGGCTGTTCTGGTTGGAGTGACGGCGCTCGTCGGCCTCACCGGCTGTGGCCCATCCGCCGGCGGACTGCCATCAACGAGCGGGCACGTTCCTCCGCCCGCGCCGTCATCTCGCCCGTCGTTGGCCACCCCGCCTGCCGCTGCGTCCGGTGCTCCGACCAAGGCGCAGCAGCTGATCGACCGTCTGCAGGCTGCGATTCGCAGCGGGGCCGGCACGGCTGACGCATACGCTGAGCTGGCCGCGGCCTATCTCCAGCGCGTCCGGGAAACCGTCGATCCGACCTACTACGGCAAGGCCGAGGCCGCGGTCGCCGAAGCGTTGCGGCTGGAACCGAACAACGTCGAAGCCCTGATCGGACGTGGCACGCTCATGCTGGCCCAGCATCGCTTCCGTGACGCACTCGCGGTCGGTCAGCACGCGTATGCGCTCAACTCCACGGTGCCGCGCATCCTCGGCATCATCGCCGATGCGCAGGTGGAGCTCGGGATGTATACGGAGTCGGTGGCCACGATCCAGCAGATGGTGGACATGCGACCCGATCTGAGCTCCTTCAGCCGCATCTCATATGCTCGCGAGCTGCATGGTGATATCAGCGGCGCGATCGAAGCCATGCAGGAGGCCATCGACGCCGGCGGCCCCGCGGCTGAGAACACAGCGTACCTCCTGGTGCAGCTCGGAGCGCTCCACTTCTCGGAGGGCGACCTTGCGGATGCCGAAGCCTCGTATCAGCAGGCGCTCGCGCGGCTGCCCGGGTACGCGTACGCACTCGCCGGGATCGGGAGGATTCGCGCCGCGCAGGACAAGACCGATGAGGCCGTTGCGCTGTACCAGCAAGCGATCGCTGCCGTTCCCTTGCCTGAGTTCGTGATCGGGCTTGGCGAGCTCGAGGAGGCCGCCGGTCGGGCGGCGGACGCAAAGCAGGAGTACGAGGTCGTGCGCGCCATCGAGCAGCTGTTCCAGGCCAACGGAGTACGCGTCGACCTTGAGCTGGCGCTCTTCGAAGCCGATCATGGCGCCGACGCGGCCGCGGCGGTGGCGCTGGCACGGACGGGGCGCGACGACCGGCCGGGCATCAAGGGCGACGATGCCCTCGGGTGGGCACTCTACCGAGCAGGTAACGCCGCTGAAGCGGCTCCCTACGCTGACCGCGCGGTGCGCCTCGGTACGCAGGACTCCATGATCCTCTTCCATGCCGGCATGATCGCGGCAGCAAACGGAAACGTGGACGTTGCTCGCGATCGCCTGGAACGAGCTCTGGCCTTGAATCCGGCGTTCTCACCCCTGTTCGCGCCCCAGGCTCGCCGCGCGTTGGACGCTCTCCCTGCAGCGGCGCCATGACCGCCAGGTGGCTCGCACGCCCAACCGCCCTGGCATTCCTTCTCCTGGTGGTACCTACCGTGGTGTTCGCGCACCCACTGGGCAACTTCACCATTAATCACTACGCCGAAGTGCGAGTGGCCCGCGACCACGTCAACATCGACGTCGTCATCGACATGGCCGAGATCCCCGCACTCCAGGAGCGCCAACGGCTCGACGCGGACAGGGACGGCGTCGTGGGCGAGGCCGAGCGGGAGGTCGAGCGGCAGGCGGCCTGCGGCCGTCTGGCTGGATCGCTCGTACTCACGGCCGACAGCATGCCGCTGACGCTGTCGGTGAGCGCCGCCGGCCTGTCGTTCCCTCCGGGCGCGGGCGGCCTGTCAACGCTAAGGCTCGTGTGCGAGTTTCGGGCTGCACTGCCGACGGCTGTAGTGGGCCAAGTGACTGTTGGCTTCACCGACCGCTCCTACGTTGAACGGATCGGATGGCGCGAAATGGTCGCCACGGCAGACGGTGTTGAGATCGTGAACACCGATGGGCAGGCCTCAACCCGCTCGGCGCGACTGACCTCATATCCCGTGGACATGTTGTCCTCCCCGCTCGACATGCGCTCGATGTCGGTCACCGTGGTCCCGGGCGGCATTGCAACGGGACCGCCGTCGGCCACCGATGCTCAGCCGTTGGTCGGCGGCCCGGCAGGCCCACCGGGCGGGATCCAGGCGCCTGCTGGGATCCCAGGCGGGGTCGGAGACCAGCTCTCCGCCCTCATCCAGGCGAAGGACCTGACGCCACCGGTGGTGGGAATCTCGCTGTTACTGGCGCTGCTGCTGGGGGCAGTGCATGCCGTATCGCCAGGCCACGGCAAGACGGTCATGGCGGCGTACCTGGTGGGCAGCAGGGGGACGGCGCGCCACGCGGTCGCACTTGGGCTGACCGTGACGGTCTCGCACACGATTGGCATCGTCGTGCTGGCAGCGGTCACGCTGTTTGCAGCGCAGATCATCCCGCCGGAACGGCTCTATCCGATCCTCGGCCTCGCATCCGGAGCGACGGTGATCGGCATTGGCGCATGGTTGCTCATCGCCAGATTCCGCGCCCTCCGTGTGCGGCCGCGGCGGCCCGCGAGCGTCGCCGCGACGGCCCTGCCACATCACGCCGATCATGGGGCTCACGAACCCGGGGAGCACACCCACGGTAGCGTTCGTCACACCCATCTGCCTCCCCCCGGTCGCCAGCTCAGCTGGCGGAGCCTCGTGCTGCTTGGTCTGGCCGGCGGCCGCGTACCGTCGGCGTCAGCGCTGCTGCTGCTTCTCGGGGCAATCGCCATCGGGCGGCCGGCGTACGGCTTGGCGCTCGCCATTGCCTTCGGCGCGGGTATGGCGATAGTGCTGAGCGGCATCGGCTACCTCCTCGTCGTGGCGGGCGATCGGTTCGAGCACTGGGGCGGCGCCGATCGCTTCCGCCGCTTCGCCGGCCTCGTGCCATGGGCCACCGCAGCCGTCGTGTTGGCCAGTGGCGTCTTCATCACCAGTCAAGCGCTTCGGACGACGTTCTAGCAGTTCCGGTCGCCCCGGTGCACATGACCAAACCGTCATGACGGGGGCGCCGGCGCGACCGCAGCTTGACCTTGATCCCGACCTGCTCGATATTGTGACCTCCTAAGCCCGTCGAACTCTTCGGCAAAAGGTAGCGGGGAGGTAGGGGGCCCAGGATGTGGCGGGAACGATGAGCAACCCCCGTCATCAGAAGGGCATCTGGCCGTGCCGGGCGCCAATACGCCGGCGGAATCGGCAGTGCACGTCGGGAGGTCGATTCGTGCTCGAGTGTGAACACGTGGATGCACGCAGCACGCCCGCGCGACGCGGCGTGGGCGCCGGGCCAACGACTGCTGGAGATCGCGTTGTGCCACATCCGACGCTGGGCCAGCGAGGACTCGCTGCGAGCCAGGATCACGAGCTCGCCATGCGGATTCGTGCTGGCGATCGGCTGGCGCTCGGCGAACTGTATGACCGGCACGCTTCGGCCGCTCTCACAACGGCGCTGCGCGTCGCCACTGACCGGGGCGATGCCGAAGATGTGGTTCACGAAGCGTTCCTGACGGTCTGGATGAAGATCCAACTCTTCGATGTCCGCCGTGGAAGCCTCCGTTCCTGGCTCCTGGCGATCGTCCGTCATCGCGCGATTGATCAGGCGCGGGCCAAGCGCCCCACGGTGAACCTCGCCGAGGAGGGAAAGTCGCCCGGTCTCGACACGTCCACTGACGCGACGTGGGAGCAGGTGCTCGCGAGGCGGACGCTGGAGGATCTTCAGGCTGCCATGGAAACGTTGCCAGCCGATCAGCGCCGCGCCCTCGCCCTCGCGTATTTCGGTGGCCGGACCTATCGAGAAGTCGCCGCCATCACCCAGGTGGCGGCCGGCACTGCCAACGGACGCCTGCGTGCCGCCCTGTGCGGCATGCGGCGCGCGCTGGCGGCGACCTCGGTTGTCGCGCGGGAAAACGCCGGGTGGCCGCCCGCTTCCTTTCCTCCGTCAGAGCTCGGACGGCAGGATGCCGCAGGCTCTGAGCCTCCGCTGTCAGCCACAGGCCCGCAGACTGCATGACGGGAACCGACCGGTGCCGACTCAGCTCGCTCGGCCTTTCCCCGCTGGGTGGCTCTGAATCACGGCACCGACGCAAGCATGGTGTTCGGTGGGCAAACGCTGCGAGGCCATTCGTGCGCTTGTCGAAGACCAGCGTATCTCTGTGTATATCGGACCACGGAATCATGGAGGCACACGTTGGACCCCGTCTTCTCGCCCCCCAACGAGCTTCTTGCCGAGCTCGAGCCAGCGGTCACGCAACTGCTCAACCGCCATCTCGCGATGACGAAGGAGTGGTTTCCGCACGACTTCATCCCGTATTCCATGGGCCGCGATTTCGACAAGGAACCTTGGACACCTGATCAGCCGCGTCTCAACGGGGTGGCACAGATCGCGTTTGAAGTGAACCTCCTCACAGAGGACAACCTGCCGAGTTATCACCGCGAGATCTACCGAATGTTCGGGCATGGCGACGGCGCTTGGATCAACTGGGTCAACCGCTGGACCGCCGAAGAGGGTCGCCATGCGATCGTGCTGCGAGACTACCTGGTGGTCACCCGCAACATCGATCCATACGCGCTGGAGCGCGGCCGCATGAACCAGCTGATGACGGCCTACGATCACGACGACGGAGGGAATGTCCTCCGTGGCCTGGCATACGTTGCGTTCCAAGAGCTTGCCACCAGAATCAGCCACCGCAACACGGGCCGGTACTCGTCAGATCCCGTAGCGGACCGCATCATGGCCCGCATCGCGGCCGACGAGAACCTGCACATGGTCTTCTATCGCGACCTTCTCACCGAAGCGATCGAGATGGACCCGTCAGCGTCCGTCCACGCGATCGCCGACGAGATCATGCGGTTCCAGATGCCAGGGGCAGGCATGGCCAGCTTCACGCGGAAGGCGGCTCAGATCGCCAAGGCCGGAATCTACGATCTCAGGGTGCATCATGATGAGGTGATCTGGCCGCTGCTCAACCACTGGCGTCTCTTCGAGCTCGGGCACCTCAGTCCCTCGGCCGAGCTTCGCCGCGACCAACTCGATCAATTCCTGACCGAACTCGACGCCCAGGCTTCACGCTTCGAGGCGAGGCGAGCCGCAGGCGCAGAGCGGACATCGGCCCCGGCATAGGGCTCCTCGGGCGGTAGCACCAGCTTCATGGACCCGGATCGGTCTACCGGATCCAGCCAGCCCATATCACCCGTCCGGTGTTAAGAGGGCCATGGGCAAGTTGGAAGATGCTTGATCCGTGCCACCGAGACGCCAGACGCTAGGTGATCAAGGTTGGCGCGGCTGACATCGCGCCCGCCGACAGTCGACATGGGTCGACCTAACTGGGTCCCGACGCAGTAAGGAACGAGCGCCGCTCACCGAGCGACGCCCGTTCCAGGAGAATGACCTAGCGGCGTTGTCGCCGCGACGCGAAGGCGGCGGCACCGGCCGCTGCCAGGAGGGCTCCGAAGCCCAGCAGCACAAGTGGCAGGCTGCTCTGGCTCGATGGCGTGGTGGAGGCGTTGGGCATCTGGCCCGCGGCGTCCATGAAGTTGTAGACGTGGAGAACGACGACGTCGTCGTTGTACTCGTCGAGCGGCAGGGGCGGACTGCTGACCTGCGTGTCCTTGGTCGTGTCGAGCACGATCTTGCCGTTCGCTGCGCTGACCAGCGCCATCTCATCGGTGCTGGCGGGCGTATTGCGGATGGTGCCGAAGTGCGTGCCCGCGACCGGCGTGGTCTGCGTGACCGTGACCTTTCCTTCGCTCACCGGCGCAAAACCGTACATGCTGACGTCGAGGCAGGTGGTGGCGTCCTTGTCGCCGTCGCCGTCGACATCGAGGTCGATATCGGCCTCGCAGAGCTTTGCGGGCATGAAGGAGCCGTCGGCCGAGAGGGTGTAGTCCTCGCCCGAGGCGCCCTTGACCGAGTACTCGAAGTTCGCCGGGTCGGCATGAATGCCGGCTGTCGGGGTGTCCTTGGTGAGGTTGATCGTGGGACAGGCGAGCACAGTCGCGACGAGGCCGGGCAGGGTGCCCTGGCCACCGGCCATGCCGCCGGCGCCCGCATCCTCGACCGCCTTGAAGTCGGCCTCGCTCTGGATCTCGGGCTTGCAGACGTGCTGCATGACCACCACGGTCGGCGGGCCGCCGTGCGCCGCGAGCGCGGGCACTGCGAGCAGCGCCATGAGCACCGCCGCGCTGAGGGTGGCAAGGAAGGGACGTCTCATTGGTTGCTCCTTTGAAGTTGGGCTAGATCGGTGGTTCGGCTCCGAACGCGGGTATCGCGCCGTTTGAGGCGCGCAGCTCCGCGTCCGGGATTTCCATGCTGCTGGTACGGGCGGCGCGTTGGTCTGCATCGCCGCACGACCGGTCGCTTACCAGGCGACCTAGCCACAACGCGGCATTCCAACTGGACGTGCCCTTTGTGTGCGACGCCGCCTTGGGTGGAGGGCGAGGTTCAGGCGCCGACCGAAGGCGCCGCCGGCGCACGTCCTCGAGTGGTCGGCCGACGTGACGACGGGGTAGGCATGAAGGAGGCTGCGCATCAACCACTCGCCGGCCTCGATACAGTGCCGGCCGCACGTCGCGAGCTTATTCCAACGCGCTGCTGGGATCCGCCGTCGGCCAGGACGTACCGTCGTCTCCTCCGGCGAGCCATCGAATCGCGCCCTCGAAGTCATCGAGCTGCATTGGCTTCAGCAGGACGCGGACATGCGGGTGCTGTATCCACGAAGCGGCGATCTGGCGGTGACCGCGCGCGGTGCAGATCACGATTCGTGAGACGCCCGCGAGCAGACCCTCGGCGCTCTCACCGACCAACGCCGCCCCGTCCAGCATGAGGCCGGCGGGTAGGTCGTGGCTCAAGCGCCTGGCGCCGACGTCCTGCACGTCCATCGTGATGACTGCCACGCCCATGGCCGTCGCGACCGTCTCGGACAGTTCGCGGAAGGAGGGATCATCGTCGACCATCCAGATGACGCGAGGTGACCCCTTCCGCGGCCGGGTCACGGGGCTGGTCGCTACCGAACTGGGTGTTGCATCGGCCGAGCCTGCACCGCGACCAGTGGGAATCAACGGATGCGTCGACCGAAACGTGTCCATGGCGCGAGCGCGCACATTCGACAACAGCCAGTCCCGCACCGTCTCCTGTTCGACATCAAACAGATCGATGTTGGTCCACGCAGAGAGGAAGACGTCGAGCACCACGTCCTCCGCGGGCGCCAATTCACCAACGGTCCGCAGCGCCACCGCTAACGCAATCGGCGCGTAGCGGTCATAGAGCTCGGCTAACGCGGCCTGCTCCCCAAACCGAATGCGCTCGGCAAGGAGTCGGTCGTGCTGGTCGGCGACCACGTTGGGGCGGCGTGCGCTCGCCGATCGCTGCCGCGTGGGGGCAGCGGGCTGAACGCTCACACCCCGGATCGCTCGTTCGCAGAAGGCAAATTTCGTCAGTCGACCAAAATCCGGTCCGCGTCCGCCAATGTGGCAGCCCCGCGCACCACGAATAGACCATGGTTCAAGGTCAGTCGGATGAGATCGACAACTACAGGATTCTCGTGCAGCACGAGCGCGCGGTTCGCCTCGGGTTCTCGTGCGACGGGACGGGGCTCTCCCACGCTCTTCCTCAATTACTTTAGATCAAGGTTCTACACCATGGCGCCAGACTTCGGAACGCGCGCGGCACTCGGAGGTGGACAAGGTCGCGACAAGTGTCGCGGGAACGGGGCAGGAGGCAGATCGCAGCTGGCGAGCATCGGAACCCCGCTTGGGGCCCAGATATCGTCGAGGACATCCAGCTCTCCGCGTGTGCGTGCAAGTGCTCGCCTGCTGATGCCGGTCGCCATCTATGGCGTACCCATGACATCAGCACAACAGCTACAGACCTCTTCCGAGAGTGGCTCGTAAGACGGATCGCAACACGCGGGCTCTCTCAAGCTCAGCTCTCGCTCCGATCTGGCGTCTCTCGCAGCGCAGTTGGTCGCATCCTGAATGGGGAGCGTCGTCCCACCCTGGACACAGCGGTGCGCCTGGTGGGGGCGCTTGATGCCGCTGCTCTGCCCAGGTTGTATACCCGCCTGGAACGGCTGGATGATCCTGTTGAGCGAGTCGTGAACGCGCTGCGGGATGATCCCGGGCTCAGGGAAACCGATGCCGCGGAGCTGGTTCGCCGCTATCGGCACCTTCGGCGAGCGCCCGGCCAGCCGTCGTAGGGATGGCCCCGGAATCACGAGGCGCCCGGCCCTCGGCCTGGCAGTCGATCCAACACTCCCCACGTCTACGCACGACGCTCTGACGGCAGGTCCGGGGCTTTGACCGGTCCCCGGCGCGGCCGGTATCATCGCGCTCGTCTCCGGCCGTCCGCGATGGAAGGCCGACCGCGTTCCGGCGTAGCTCAGTGGTAGAGCGGGCGGCTGTTAACCGCTTGGTCGTAGGTTCGAATCCTACCGCCGGAGCCACGCTCCCTGACCGCTACCCCTTCGACCCGGTGATGCTGCGCGTCGCCCGCCCGCGCGCGACCCGTGCGGCGCGATAATCATCGGTGACGGGGGAGTCGACAACGGACGCGACACCGAGCGCGCCCCGTGCGGCGGAAGTTCCAGGTTCTGGGTCGCGCCATGCAGGGTCGTCGTTGCCCGAGGAATGAGGGCCGGCCCGCGATCGCGCGGCGATCACCGCGCCGTCGCTGGCCGCGGATCGATACATGAGGAGAGTCATCGTGTCCGTGTCTTCCAGGCTGCCACGCGCCGCCTTCGTGCTAGGGATGGTCGTGACGCTGCTCACGTCGTCCATCGCGTTCGCCGACGATGGCCGCGACGGGCAGGCCAACGTCAGGCGGATCTTCGTGATCATGCTCGAGAACCACAGCAGGTCGACCGTCATCGGTGACGCGAACGCGCCGTACATCACGAAGCTCGCGCACACGTACATCGAGGCGACGAACTACTACGGCGTGACGCACCCGAGCCAGCCGAACTACGTGGCGACGATCACCGGCCGGCTCGACATCACGCGCATGAACGACGTCGCCACGAACCACTACGACTGGCGGAACCTCGTCGACCAGCTCGAGGCCCACGGCCGAACGTGGGGTGCCTACATGGACACCCTGCCATATGCCGGCTACACCGGCGCCATCTACCCGGATGCGGCCGCCTTCCCGCCGAGCGGCGCCGCCCTGTACACGAACAAGCACAACCCATTCGTCCTCATGGACGACGTCCTGTCGAGCCCGGCGCGCCTCGCCAGGATCAAGCCCTACACGAGCCTGGCGGCGGATCTCAATGGCCGGCATTCGCCCGATTTCGTGTGGATCAGCCCGAACCAGTGCAATGACATGCACGGCGGCGTCTACTCCGCCGTCCCCGGTCATCCGGAGACGCCATGCCCGTATGGCAGCGCTGTCGACGACCCGAATGACGCGGCCCTCAAGCAGAAGGCCGACACGTTCGTCCACCAGGCCGTCCAGACGATCACCAGCTCGAAGGCCTGGACCGACAACAGCGTGATCTTCATCCTCACCGATGAGGCCGACTTCGGCGGCGACGCCTTCGCCGGCCAGGACCTGTGGGCCGATGTGCGCGGCTGCTGCGACTCGCCTGGGTATGGCAGCGCACCCCCGCTGCCATACGGCTACGAGTTCATGGACAACGGCCCCGGCCACTTCTGGTACACAGGCAAGTTCGGTGGCGGCAAGATCCCGAGCATCGTGATCACCCGGAACGGAGCGCGCGGCGTGCGGGATCGGACCCCGTATAACCACTACTCCCTGCTCCGGACGATCGAGCAGGTCTGGGGACTCGGCTACCTCGGCTACGCCGGTGACCGTGCGAACGTCACCTCCATGGCGAAACTGCTGCAGCACTAGCCGATCCGGGGCGCCCGCCTGGGTCGCCCCGGGAACCTTCCCGCGGTGACGGGCGTCGAGCGGTCATGACGATTGGGCGTGCGCTCCTCGTGGCCGGCCTGGCCGGCCTGGTCGGGGCGTGCACGCCGGGCGCCACGACCGCCGTCGCCGTTCCCATCCACGTTCAGGCTGGACCGGTCTGTCCGGTCGTGCGCGTGCCACCCGATCCCTCGTGCATGGATCGTCCGCTCGCCGGCGCCTCGCTTGTCGTGACCGATGCGGCCGGCCGGCAGGCCGCGAGCGGGACGACGGATGCCGCTGGCGACCTCGTCCTCCGGCTCCCCGCCGGCAGCTATCTCGTCACGCCGCAGCCTGCGTCCGGGGTCATGGGCACCGCGTCGCCGATCCCGATCCAGGTCGTCGCCGGCGCGAGCCAGGCACCGGTGATCGTTGTCTACGACACCGGCATTCGCTGATGCCGCGGACCCCTGGGCGGCTAACGCGCGCGACGTTGACCCGTTAGTACTGGGTGAACGCCGGGTCCCTGTGTTAGCGGGTTCATGCTCGCTAGGGCAGCCACAGGGACCCGGCGTTTCGCCATCTCGCAGGTGGCGGGAACGCCCATACCGCGCGTGGGGTATCAACGTCGATGGGTTCGCGACTCGGGATCATGGGGCTGGGGGCCGTCCTGGCTGCCTGTGCGGCGGTCGCGCCGACGACCTCGCCGACCGCAAGCGCCGTGACGCACGGCGTGCCCGCGCTGCCCGCACTCGTCGAGGCGGTGCTGACGCACCGCATCGTCGTCATCAGCGACGTGCACAACGATGGGTACGAGTATCAGCTGCTCGACGAGCTGATCGCGGATTCGCGCGTCACGGGAGCGCTGACGGTCATCGGTCTCGGATGGGGGAACAGCCAGTACCAGGCCGGGGTGGATCGGTATGTCGCCGGTGACGCCGCCGCCGCCGACCCGGTCGACCGCGCCCTCGGCACGAGCCTGGATGGGCCGGGAATCTGGCAGCAGCCGATCTACCGTCGGCTCGTCGACGGGGTCCGCGCCCTCAACCTGGCGCACCCCGACCGCTCACCGATCCGGGTCATCCTCGGCGAACCGGCGGTCGCGGAAGGGACGATCACTGAGCGGGACCCGTGCGATCCCAACCATGCGACGTGCATCGATCGCTGGCTCGGCCAGCGGACCTCGGCGGGGAGCGCGTCTATCCTCGACGCGATCGGCACCGATGGTCGGGCCCTCGTCATCGCGCACCAGTTCGACGTCGTGGCCAGCCCCGGCCAGGCCGACGCGTCGCTGAGCGACCTGCTCGCCCGCGCGGTCGGGCGCGACGGGGTGTGGACCATCCTCACGCTGGGCCGGACGGAGCGGCCCGCGGTCGGGCTTGGACCGACGTTACATGGTGGGTCGGAGCTCTATCCGCTCGCGGCGGCCGAGATCGGGCGGCTCAGCGAGGAGACGCTGTTCGGCCACGTGACCGTGTCCTGCGACGTGCGGCCCTGTGCCACCGCCGCGCCACCTCGCCGGCTCGCCGTCGTCGTCGACGCCCTGCTCGACGTCGCGCGCTGAACCAGGACTCCGCAGATCGGCTAGCGGCCCGGGTCCTCGAAGTCAGGATCGATGGGCGCGGTGTGGCCGACGTCGTTGAGCGTCGGGACGAGGATCCAGCCCATGACCGTCATCGCGATTGCGAAGATGAGCAGCATCACCGATCCGATCGGCTCGTAGGTTGCGAACCAGTAGACCACGGCCACGATGGCGATGCCGAGCGGAATGAGGAAATAGGCGCGCATGGCGGGCATGATAGCGGCCCGCCGCTCATTCGTCGGCGGGAATGCCGGCCTTCGCGAGGAGCCGATCGAAAACGTCGACGCGGAACACGAGCACGCTGCCCTCGCGCGGGCCGCGGAGGACCACCACTCGGTCGCCCTCCTTGACCTGCATGTCGGTGCGGGCGGCCGCCGGGATCACGATCTGGCCCTTCGTGCCGACCGTGGCGGTGCCGAGGAAGCCGGACGCGGCCGGCGAGGGACTGCCGGGCCGCTCCGTATGACTCATATCACCGAAGCATACCTTGTCATACCGATGGCCGCCATTCCGGGTCGCAGGGGTCAGGCGACCCAGCCGCAGTCGGTGCGCCGCATGGTCGGCAGCGGGCGGACGCCGGGCGCGGGGCTGTTCGCGCGCACGAGCGGACGCGCGCCGATCGTGTCGTTCGCCTCGGCCAGGGTGGCGCGGCGCACCGCGGGGTCGGTGACCGGCGGACCGGGCTCGACCGCGTCCCGGATCTCGAGTGACGCGGCCGGCACGGTGCCGACGATGCCGGACTCGCGAGCGGTCACGACCGAGCCATCGGGGTAGGAGAGCCAGAGGCCGCGGAGCCGCGCGATGAAGTGCTCGGGCATGCCCGGCAGGAGCATGTCGACGCCGGGGGCGGCGCTGCGACGATAGCCACGGGGCCGTTCGTCGGCACGGACGCGGTCGACGAAGCCGCGCTCGAGGAGCTCGCTGACAGCGACCGAGATGGCCTCCGGGGCGTCAACCGTGGCCCGACCCGCACGGAAGGTTGCCCGCCCGATCGACTCCTCGACGCCGCCGCGCGGGGTGCTGAGGAGCTCGTAGACGATCGTGTCGTCGGTGCGCGGATCCGTCGCGCGGTTGATCATGGCCGGAGGATAGCAGGGCGCCGTGGCGCGCCGACGGACCGCGCCGCGCGTCGGTAGAATCGCTCGCACCCCCGATCAACCAGGAGGCACGGTGTCCGAGACGGACGAGAAGTCCTACCGCGCGATGGTCAGCGAGCAGAACGACAAGCAGGTCGACACCTGGGCCGCTGACCTGTTCATCGACTTCGCCAAGCGACGCGGGGTCGGCACCGCGATCGCGGCGTTCTGCGCCGCAGCCAAGCTCGATACGCGCGCCTTCCAGCGTGCCTTCCTCGTGGGCGGCGGCCCGGACCGCGTGGTCGGAATCGACACGAACGGAGAGCTGGCGGCACCGATCTTCGAGCTCCCGAAGGCCGTCGCCGGGCTCCGGAAGATCGACCCAAAAGCGCGCGAGCGCCTCGTCGACTTCCTCGTCGGCCAGCGCGAGGTGATGAGCTACACCCCGTAGCTCCGGGCGCTCAGACCTCCTCGGCCGGAGGCGTCGCCCGGATGATCGCGATCGCGTTCTCGATCTTGAGCCGCGTGATGGTGAGGTACTTCGCCAGGTTGTCCCGGTTCACGTTCGGGATCTGGTCGATCACCTCCCGCTGGCGCAGCAGGTCGACGAGCTCTTCGACAGCGTCGGCCAGCCGGCCCTTCGTGTCCAGCAGTGCGCTGTCCGCGGCCCTTTCGGCCGCGACCTTGCCGGCCACCGTCTTCGCCCGGCGCTTCGGTGTGCCCGCGTCCTGGTGCTCGTCATCGGTGCCGCCGGTGAAGGCGCGCAGCTTCGCCAGCGTCAGGTCGCCGGCAGCGACCCGCTTTGCGAGCCGCCGACGGGTGCGCTCGTCTCCGATCTTCATCAGCTCGTAGGCATGCGACAGGGTGTCCTTGCGCAAAGACACCAGCTCGCGAATCTCGGGCGGCGCGTCCGCCAGGCGGATCCGGTTCTCGACGTAGCCCTTGTCCTTGCCGATCTTCTGCGCGAGCTGGCGAACGCTGTAGCCGAGATCGAGCATCTTCCGGAACATCGAGGCCTCCTCGAGCGCGGAGACGTCCTCGCGCTGCAGGTTCTCGATGATGCTGACCTCGAGCGCGGTCTGCTCGTCGAACTCGACGACAATGGCGGGGATCGACTCGCGCTCCGCCATGCGTGAGGCGCGCCAGCGACGTTCGCCGGCGATCAGCTCGAACTGGTTGCCGACCGAGCGGACCAGGATCGGCTGCAGGACGCCATGCTCACGGATGCTGTCGGCGAGCTCGAGCAGGGAATCCTCCTCGTACGACAGTCGTGGCTGCGCCGGATTGGGGAGGATGCGATCGACGGTGATGTCGCGGATCTGGGCACGTGTCGCGCGCGACTCGATGAGCGACACGATCCCCGGCCCGAGCTCCGCGGACTGCGCCTCGTCGAAGAGGCGATGAATGTTCTCCCGGAAGGCCGGGCCCTTTCCGCTAGCCAAGCTCCACCACCTCTTTGGCCAGGTCGCGGTACGCGCGTGCTGCCGCGGAGTTCGTCGCGTACTCGGTGACCGGCTTGCCGGTGAGCGGCGCCTCGCCGAGCTTCACGGTGTTCTTGATCATCGTGTTGAAGACGCGGTGATCGCCGAGCTGGCGCAGGTTCTCGAGCATCTCGCGCGCGAGGACGGTGCGCCCGTCGTAGAACGTCGCCAGCAGCCCGAGGATCTCGAGGTCGTGGTTGAGCTTCAGCTTGATGGTGTTGATCACCTTGATGAGGGCGGTGAGGCCCTTGATGGCGTAGTACTGCGTCTGGACCGGGATGATCACCCGGTTGCTCGCCACGAGGGCGTTGATCGTCAGCAGGCCGAGGGTCGGCGGACAGTCGACGATGACGACGTCGAACTGGCGGTCCACCCAGCCCGACAGGGCGTCGCGCAGGATCATCTCGCGGCCGATGGCGGTGAACAGCTCCACCTCGGTGCTCGCCAGCTCCAGCGTCGCCGGCGCCACTGAGAGCCCGGCCATCGAGCTTGGCTTCACGACGTCCTCGATGCCGGCGCGATCCTCTGACAGCACGTCGGCCATCGAGGCCTTCACGTCGGAGAGCGCGATGCCCAGGCCGACGGTCAGGTTCGCCTGCGGGTCCATGTCGATGCAGAGGACGCGGTAGCCGATCTCGGCGAGCGCGCCACCCAGGTTGATGGACGTCGTCGTCTTGCCGACGCCGCCCTTCTGGTTCGCGATGCTGATGACCTTCGTCAAGGGAGCCACCTGATGCGTTGCGCGACGGACGTCGGGTCAGTTGGGGGTTGCGCCGCGGCTCGTCGATGATAGCCCCGGGCCGGTGCCGCGGGCCAGCCGGGTTATCCACAATGTGCCCCGCTGTCGATGTCTTTGTGCAAAGACGAGCCGATATACTCGGACTTGTCCACCGTCCCGCGGGCCCATAGCTCAGTGGTCAGAGCATCCGGCTCATAACCGGCTGGTCGCAGGTTCGATCCCTGCTGGGCCCACAACTGCCGCTACAGGTGCACGCCCGATGTCGACCGCCGACAAGCTCGCTCAGCTGCGCGTGCTCCGCGAGGAGGCACGGCTCGGCGGAGGAGCGAAGCGCATCGAGCAGCAGCATGAGCGCGGCAAGCTGACCGCCCGCGAGCGTGTGGCGATCCTCCTCGACGAGGGAAGCTTCGCGGAGCTGGATGCGATGGTCACCCATCGCGCGTCGGACTTCGGGCTGGACGACGAGCGCTATCTCGGCGATGGCGTGATCACCGGCTACGGCACCATCGACGGCCGCACCGTGTTCGTCTACAGCCAGGACTTCACCGTCTTCGGCGGATCGCTGTCGGAGGCGCACGCCGAGAAGATCTGCAAGGTCATGGACATGGCGATGGAGAACGGTGCACCGATCATCGGTCTGGCGGACTCCGGTGGCGCGCGCATCCAGGAGGGGGTCGTCAGCCTCGGTGGCTACGCCGACATCTTCTTGCGCAACACGCTGGCATCCGGCGTCGTGCCGCAGCTGTCGATCATCCTCGGCCCGTGTGCCGGCGGCGCGGTGTACTCACCGGCGATCACCGACTTCACGGTCATGGTCGAGGGCACCAGCTACATGTTCGTCACCGGGCCCAACGTCGTGAAGACGGTGACCCACGAGGAGATCGACCTGGAGGGCCTCGGCGGCGCCCAGGTCCACAACGAGACGAGCGGCGTTGCGCAGTTCATGCGAGCCGGCGAGCCGCAGGCGCTCGAGCTGGCGCGCACGCTGATCGGCTACCTGCCATCCAACAACGTCGAGTTGGCGCCGACGCGCGAGACATGGGACGAACCGACGTCGAGCGGCGACGTGCTCGACGCGCTGATCCCCGACTCGGCGAAGCAGTCCTACGACATGCACGCGGTCATCGGCGGCATCGTGGACGGCGGTTCGTTCACCGAGGTCCACGAGCATTTCGCGCGCAACATCATCTGCGGCTTCGCGCGGATCGAGGGGCGCAGCGTCGGGATCGTGGCGCAGCAGCCCGAGGTGCTCGCCGGCGTGCTCGACATCGACGCCTCGGACAAGGCGGCGCGGTTCGTGCGCACCTGCGACTGCTTCAACGTGCCGCTCGTCACGCTCGTCGACGTGCCCGGGTTCCTGCCCGGCGTCGACCAGGAGCATCGCGGAATCATCCGCCACGGCGCGAAGCTCCTGTTCGCCTACTCGGAGGCGACCGTCCCGAAGCTCACGGTCATCACGCGCAAGGCCTACGGCGGGGCGTACGACGTCATGAGCAGCAAGCACATCCGCGGCGACCTCAACTTCGCATGGCCGACCGCCGAGATCGCGGTGATGGGCGTCGAGGGCGCGGTGAACATCGTGTTCCGCGATCGGATCGAGGCGGCCGATGATGCCGATGCGGAGCGCACGCGCCTGGTCGCGGAGTACGAGGAGCGATTCGCCAACCCGTACATCGCCGCAGCGCGCGGCTATGTCGACGAGGTGATCCTTCCCTCGGAGACGCGTGCCCGCCTTGCCTCTGGGCTCGCGCTGCTCGAGGGCAAGCGGCAGTCGCTGCCGCCGAAGAAGCACTCGAACATCCCGCTGTAGTCGCGTGCCGTCTTTGCACAAAGACACGACGGCCCCGCCGTTCCGTCGCGTCCTCGTCGCGAACCGCGGGGAGATCGCCGTCCGCATCATCCGCGCCTGCCGCGAGCTCGGCATCGAGACGGTTGCGGTCTACTCCGACGCCGACGCGGGTGCGACCCACGTTCTCCTTGCCGATCAGGCCATACGGATCGGCGAGGCGGCGCCGGCGGCGTCCTACCTGAACGCGGACGCCCTGCTCGATGCGGCGCGGCGCAGCGGGGCACAGGCCATCCATCCGGGCTATGGGTTCGTCTCCGAGAACGCGGCCTTCGCCCGGGCGGTCGAGGCGGCCGGGCTCGTCTTCGTCGGGCCGCCGCCGGCAACGCTGGAGGCGCTCGGCAACAAGCTCGCCGCCCGGCGCTCGGCGGTGGAGGCGGGCGTCCCAGTGGTACCGGGGCTGACCGTCGCCCTCGACGGCGACCCGGCCGATCCGGCGCTGTTGGCGGAGCTGGCCGCTGTCGGCTTCCCGGCCATGATCAAGGCGGCGGCCGGGGGCGGCGGTCGGGGGATGCGGCGCGTCGACGGGCCGGGCGAAGTCCCGGGGGCGGTGGCCGCGGCGCGCCGCGAGGCGCTGAGCGCGTTCGGCGACGGCACGATCTACGTCGAGCGCCTCGTGCGACCGGCGCGGCACGTCGAGGTGCAGCTGCTCGGCGACCGCCACGGTGGCCTCGTCGCCCTCGGTGAGCGCGACTGCTCCGTGCAGCGTCGACATCAGAAGCTGGTGGAGGAATCGCCGTCGCCCGCGGTCACGCCCGAGATCCGCGAGGCGCTGTTCGACAGTGCCCGGCGGGTTGCCCGAACCGTCGACTTCCACAACGCGGCGACGGTCGAGTTCCTGCTCGACGCCGACGGCACCCACTACTTCCTCGAGATGAACACCCGCCTCCAGGTCGAGCACGGAGTGACGGAGCTCGTCACCGGGCTCGACCTCGTCGCCTGGCAGCTGCGCATTGCGGCGGGGGAGCGGCTGCCGGCATCGGTCCTCGGCGCCGAGGCGCGGGGCCACGCGATCGAGGTGCGGCTCTACGCCGAGGATCCCTGGGATGCCTTCCGCCCGGTCGCCGGCGACGTGACCACCTGGCAGCTCCCGGCCGGGCCCGGCGTCCGGGTCGACACCGCGCTTCACGCCACCGCGGCCCTGCCATCTGCCTACGACCCGCTCATCGCGAAGCTCCTCGTCGTGGCCGCCGATCGCACGGCCGCGATCGCCCGGCTGCGGCGCGCCCTCGACGAGACGGTGATCGGCGGGGTGCAGACCGATCACGGCTTCCTGCGCTGGCTCGTCGAAGAGCCCGGCTTCGCGGCCGGCGACTATGACACCTCCCTGATCGAGGAGCGCTGGGGCGATGGCCCGCCGCTGGGCGCCGAGGACGCGGCCCTCGTTGCCGCCGCGGCCGCGTGGGGGCGCGACGCTGCGCCGACACGACCCGGCCGGGCGGCTGCGCCTCGGCGAGGGGACAGTGCGTGGGCACGCCAGGCACGCCGCGAGGCGGTGGATCGGTGAGCGATCTTGAGCTGCGAATCGACGATGTCCCGGTCGAGGCGGCGAGCGGCGCACACATCGATTGGGTCGACCGGACGACC
>JBBQMC010000010.1:0-27079 GCA_038328565.1 Candidatus Limnocylindria bacterium | reverse complement strand
TAGAATCGCGCCTCGCGCCGGCCGAAGTAGCTCAGGGGTAGAGCATCGGTTTCGTAAACCGACGGTCGTGGGTTCGAATCCCACCTTCGGCTCCAGCATTCCAGCGTGGATTGACGGGGGTGGGAGCACACCCACGCTGTGACGAAATGGCCATCGGGTCCCAACCCACGAGTGGCGCCAGTCGCTCGTTCGTCGCGCGCAGTGCCCAGTGGCGCTCCTCCGCGACTCCGAGGGGCTCGGGGCTGAACGTCACCAGCCGGCCACCGACCTTGACCGCCGAACCAGCCACCCTCTGTGCGCGATCCAGAACAGCTGCGCTCGATGCGTGCAGGAACACCGATGTTCCGGGCTTGGTGGTGAAGAACTGTTCGTGGGCCCACTCCTCGAGGTCCTGGGCAACTCCCACTGTCGCGGCAGCCTCGATGAACTTCGCGACGCCGAACGAGGCGATGCCGAGATCGGGCCCGCTCCCGATGCAGAAGAATGGCGGCTGAAGCTCGCTGGCCTCACGCAGAGCGAGTTCGCCATCGTTGGTCACGGTTGCGTCGAGCGCACGCAGCTCATCCACCACCGCGGTGTCGTCGGGTACGTTCGATCCGCGCCGGTCGCCAAGCTCCAGGCCGATCGACACCAATCCGAGCAAGCTGCCGAGGAAGTTCGCCGTTCCCGGCATGGGTCCCGGAGTTCCCCGTAGCCCGGTGGCGATCGCCACTTGCGCCGCACGGCCTAGGTCGCTGCCGGTCGTCCGGTTGGCCGTCACACGCAATGCCGGGTGTAGCGTCCAGGTCAGAGTGCCCTCGGCGGTCCCCTGGGATTTGGCACTCGTTTCCCCTATGGGGATGGCGACACCTCGGGCGGCGCATTCTGCGGAGAGGGCGAGCGCGTCAGTGGTGTCGATTTCCGGGATCCAACAATCTGGGCGGCGGCAGATCGTTAGAGTTCTCGTGAGCTCACGTCGACGTCAATCTCCAGCCAAACACAGTGAGGTCGCTCGCTGGCAGGGCTCGTACCGCATGGCACGGGCCGTGCTCTGTGCCGGTGGTCGCCTATTGGCACAAGACCTCTCATTGAAGGAACACCCATGTACGAGTCCACCGAACGGGAGAGCGAGAGCGCCCAACGCAAGTTCTTCAGGCTCACCGACAACATCCCCGAGGAGACCTGGTATTGGCTCGCCGTGGCGTCCATTGGCCTGTCCGCCTCTTTGAAGCTTGCGAGCAAGAACGATTGGGCGCTTTTTGTCGGGCAGTGGCCGCCCACGTTCATCTTGTTCGGCCTGTACCACCGACTGATTCGTCCCAGCGCCAAGGCCTGAGCGCCTGCCGGCGGAGAACGATTGGCCGTTCGCCGGGTTCACGCGATGGCGCGGCGCTTGTCGAAGACGATCTGGCGGTCCTGGGTCGCACCGATTCCAGCACGCTCGTCGCTCGGCGGCCCAACGCCCGCCGCCAACAGGTGGGTCCTGAGGTGCCGCAACCCAAGTCGAATGCGGCCGTGGACCGTCCCTAGGGGGAGCCCGGTGACCGTTGCGATTTCCGCGTGCGGACGGGACTCGTAATAGGCGATGGAAATCGCCTGTCGCTGTTGGCGCGACAGCTTGCCTAGGGCCGTCCGAATGGTCTCGCCCTCGAGTTTGGCGACTACCTGGTCCAACACGCTTGGCCCCGCGTCCCGGAGGGAGAGCAGGGTTGCCTCATCGTCCACATCAGCCCCACGCCGCGCCCGAAGCGTGTCGATCGCGCGGTTGCGCACAATGGCGATCAGCCAGGACCTCACGCTGCCCCGACCGGGTGTGTAAGAACCGCGCTTTCGCCAGACCGAAAGAAACGACTCCTGGACGACGTCCTCCGCCCGATCGCGATCGTGGACGATGGACAACGCCACGCGAAATGCGACGTGTCTGTGCCGATCGTAAAGCGCGCCAAGGGAGCTGGCGTCGCCCTCCGCGACTCGAGCGATGAGGTCTTGGTCGGGGTCACGGATGTCTAGGGTTTGTTCAGTCATGCGCGCCAGCGTAGGCTGTGCGTATAGTGCTTGTCAACTGTTTGTCCATGCTATGCTGGACACAGCATGTACACGATCAGAGAGGCCTCGATCCGGACTGGCGTTAGCGTCGCCCTGTTGCGCGCATGGGAGCGCCGTTATGGCGTCGTGTCGCCCCTGCGCACGGAGGCGGGGTATCGGATCTATGACGATGCCGCGGTCGGGCGTATCCGAGCGATGCGCACCCTCGTGGCGGATGGATGGTCGCCGCGCCAGGCCGCGGCAAACATCATTTCCGCGCAAGCCAAAGATTTCCCCGTGGCGGAAGTAGCTATCCCACCCATCGAACCGCGCACGCCCACCGAGGAGGCCATGGGGCTGATTGAGGCCGCGGCCCGGATCGACGGGCCTGCCATCGAACGCGCGCTGGACGACATCTTTGGGATGGGGAGCTTCGAGCGAATGGTCGACGACCATCTGTATCCAGCCCTCGTGGCGCTGGGCGAGGCCTGGGCCCGCGGCGAGGTCGATGTCGCGGGGGAGCACGCCGCCAGCGCCGCAGTACTGCGGCGACTCGGGATGGCTTTCGATGCGGCCGGAAGTGCCGGAGCCGGCCATGCGTCGGTGCTGGTCGGGCTCCCTCCCGGCTCCCGCCATGAGCTGCCCGCCCTGGGTTTCGCCACAGCCCTTCGCCGCGCCGGGATACGTCCGACCTACCTCGGGCCGGATGTCCCCGTCAAATCGTGGGTCACCGCCGCCCGACAGGCCCATGTTCGAGCGGCGGTCATCGGGGCCATGACGGCGGAAGACATAGCCGGTGCGATAGCGGTAATTACAGCCCTCCGCGACCGGCATCCCGATCTATTGATCGCGGTGGGGGGAGGGCACAGTCGCGAGCTGTCAGATGCCTCCGCGCACTTGCCCGATCCGCTCGTCGATGCCGTCAAGGAGTTGCAACGACTGTTGCAGCTGTCCTGATCCACGCGGCATGCGAGATGCAAGGCAAGCCATCATGATGGCCTTGTTGCGTCGGCTGATTTTCGGCTGGGTCCTTGTCCGGCTCGTGCGCCGCATTGCCCAGCCTCGCAGGAACGGCGGACGTCGCGGCAGCAGCTAACCCGCTTGCGTGTGGTGTCGATCCGTCTCAGCTGCGCGCTTGGCCTCGAAACGGGACGCAGTGCGGTCGAGCGCGTCGAGGAACTGGCGCAAATCCCTACGGCGTAGCTCCGCTTCAGTGCTTAGACCCTCGACCTCGAAGATCCCCCAGTGCCGAAGCAGCGGCCAGATCACCTCGTCATGGTGCACACGCAGGTCGTAGATGCCGGCCCTTGCCATCTGCGCCGCTTTGCGGGTGAAGTTGACCATCCCGGCGCCCGGCATCTGGAAAGCGATGACCTCATCCGCCACGGCTCGCACTGCGGCAGATGGATCAAGCTCCAGGGCCGCGCTGAGCATGTCCCGATAGAAGACCATGTGGAGGTTTTCGTCGGCTGCAATGCGGTCCATGATCCGGTCCGCCACCGGGTCCGACGAATAGCGACCCGTGTTGCGGTGGCTGATGCGGGTGGCGAGCTCCTGGAAGGCAACGTACGCGATACCGCGCAGCACGTTGCCGCCATCGTCGTGGTTGTACGCGGCCTGCAGCTGCCGCATCCGCCCGCGCTCGAGCGCGATCGGGTCGATGTTGCGGGTGACCACCAGGTAGTCGCGGAGCACGATCGCGTGTCGCCCCTCCTCGGCCGTCCAGCGGTTCACCCAGTTAATCCACGGCCCGTCACCGCGACCGAACATGCGATGGATCTCGCGGTGGTAGCTCGGCAGGTTGTCCTCGGTGAGCAGGTTCACCTCGAACGCGATCTGGGCAACGCCGCTGATCCGGGGCTGATCTGGCGTCCATGGCTCCTTGTCAAAATCCCGCCCGGTGGAGTAGGGGATGTAGTCGTGCGGGAACCACTCGCGCGCCATGCCGAGGTGGCGATTCAGCAGGCGCTCGGCGGCCGGTTCAAGCTCGGTGAGCAGATCACGGGCGGGGGCGTAGCGGTCGGGCATGTCCGTGGGACACTCCTGGCTGTGTGGTCAGGCGGACCGCCAACTGGCTGAGCAAGAATTCGGCCAAAGCGCACAGCTGATATCCGGGACGGACGCATCCGGAGGCCCTGATCAATGAGGATGACGGTATTGGAGCTCACCGGCTGGAGTGCCGAATCACCAATGGCGACCGTCGGCTCGGACCTGTTATGGCACGCCAGCCCCAAAGGGAGCTATCAAAGCGTGAGACGTCCTCATTAGGTACGCGCAGAGACCATCGGCGCATCATCCCCGGACCGGGGCAGCTGCCGCCCGTGGGGAAGCGCCAAAGGAGCTGTCGAAACAAGGGAGCCCGGGGCACGCGTTGCCGAGCGTGCGTTCCTCCTCGCCGAGGCCTCCGCCGAGAGTATGGTCTAGCACGGCGCGGCAACTAACCCTCATGGTCCGGCCAGTGGCGATGCGCCGCAATCGCATGGAAGGAAACGAAGGCATGGACAGGATTCCTCGCTCCATTTCCAGCATGATCTTGGCCGCACTGGTTGTCGGAGTGGCAGGCTGCGCGGCCTCCAGCTCGGTTTCGGAATCTGTCCAGCCCACCGTCGCCAGCCCATCGGTCGCGAGCGCTTCGGCGTCGTCCGAGGTCACGTTTACGACGGAAGCGGCAACAGGTTCAGCGCCCGCCGGGTCGGTCAGCGTGGAAATGACGGGGCCGCCCCCTCGCTTCGTGCCGGACAGCCTCACCGTCGCCTCGGGGCAGGATGCGGTGTTCTTCCTCACCAACCACTCCCACGGGGTGCACACCTTTACGCTTGGTCCCTCCCGGACGGCACCCCCGTTGGCCGGGAGTACCGGCGTGCTCCTCGGCCACAGCGCGTTGTTCAGCGTCCACGGCCTCAAGCCCGGCGCGTATGTGTTCTGGTGCACGGTTGACGACCACGCTAACGAGGGCATGGTCGGCACCCTCACCGTCACCGCGCCCTGACCGCGGCGCAGGGTTAGCCTGCACGGACCGGCATGGAGGATGCCGATACAGGTCGCCGACGGGCGCGTGTGAGAAGACTGCCGCCCAGGAACGAGGTCCCGCGTGCACTGCCTCCAGCGTCGCTCCCAGCTCTGGTCGGCGGCGGTCCTCCACGCGACCCGCTCAAGCCGATCCCGAAGCGCCTGACCGCCAACCCTGCCGATTCCGGTCGCGTCCGCCCCGATGGCCCGCAAGCCTGCCTCCGTGGCGTCGGCGACGACCGCGGCGACCTCGGAGGCGTCATCGCATCGGAAGGTTGAGCACAAGCTATAGCCCGAAGCCGAGCCGTCCGCCTCCGCCCCGCACCTCGCCGCGATCAAGGAGGGAGTGGCGACCGTGCCGCGGTGCGGCAATTGAAAGCAGACGAGGCGCTTACAACACCTCTGCGGCACTCGTGACAGGTGGCTGCCCGACGGCCACTCGCGTTCGCGTCGGGCAAGCCGACCAAGGCCTCTAATGGGGGCTGACCGGCTGCCAAATCACCCTACCGCGAACGCCTTCGACCATCACCCTCGGCTACGCACTTCGGCGCGCAGGCACGCTGGGTGGACCGGGGTAGCCCCAGCAGCAGCCTCGCGAGGCGCGAAATGTGCCGCTGCGGTGCACCAGTCCCCGCCGGGCATGGAACAGGGCCCCCGGTCCGACCGGGAGCCCTGTTCGAGGTGCAGGAAGGCTACGGCTTGAAGCTGCTGATCCGGGTGGACCAGTTGCCGAGCGCGGCCCGAGTCCCAACTGCGCCGGGCGATGGGGCACACGTGCCGAGCTTGTTGTCGCCGCTCGAGGCGCCGAAGAATCGGCCGCCCCAGGTGGTGTAATTGCACGCTGCGGCGATGTACTCGCTGGCGACCCAGACGGTGCTCCCATCTACTGCCGCCGCCCCGTAGTCGCCCCACCGCGTGCGCGGTGGATTTCCGACCTGGGACTTGTAGCTCGTGAAGCCATCGTCAGCCGCGGCTCCTTCGCCGCCCGGAGCGATGTTCCACGCGCCGACGCCAACGAGCGCGTCGATCGGCGCATAGCCGGCACTCGGGAAATGAGCGGCACCGGTGGCCGTGAAGGCCATCACGCCACGCCCACTCGCCGTCACGCCGATGGCCGGATACGTGAAGTCGGTGGCGCTGTCACCGAGGTAGCCGCTCTTGGCGACGTTCGCGCTGAGCGCGCTCCCGGACACGGTCGGCTTGACGATGTACCACGCGATTCCGGCGCGGTTGTGCGCCGGGTTGGTGTCGAAGCTGACCGCGGTGTCGAGGGCACCCCATAGCTTCCCGTTCGCGAACATCACCTGCTGCATGCGGGTGTCGTTCGAGTCGGGTCGCGAGATGACCTCGTTGTGCGCAGGCTCCGTTCCGAAGAGCAGCCGCCAGCAGCCCACTTGGCCATTGAACAGCACGGTCGAGGTGTCGTTGATGCAGTGCCCCTGCGGGACGTCGACGCCGGGCGGCGTGCCCGAGCCGGGCTGCTGCTGCTTGGGTGGAATGCCGTAGATGCCGACCGGCAGCACGCGATTGGTCAGCGAGACCGATGGCGTGGCCGTGTTCAGCGAGGCTGAGTTGGTCAGGGCCCAGACCACGAGATTCGTGGATGCACCCGTGAAGGCGGCGCCGGCCGCCTCCTCACCGGCATTCGAGCTCATGAAGTACTCGGTGCCGTTGGAGGAAAGATCGAAGGATCCGGTGCCCGGCGACTGGGCCGGCCAGACGGTGAAGCCGGGTTCGGCCTGTGCCACCGGCGAGGTCGCGTTGACCATGCCGGTCGTGTCGATGTGCACCATGTTGACCGATGCCGCACCGGCGGCGAGCTGGGCCTTCGAGAACGCGTAGACCTGGGCGCCGTCGAAGTCGCCGGGACCCCACGGATACGCATTGGTCGTGATGTAGAAGCCGTTGGCGTCGGCGCCGATGTGCGGGTAGTCGCCGAGGCAGGGGCACGGGCCACCGGTGGCGCCCGGCGAGCCGTCATTGGTGACGTCGATGCGGTAGATGTTCCAGCCGCCGGTCGGGTTCGCCGTCTGGCTGACGGCGATGTCCAGATGGTTGACGGTCGTGAACGCGCCATTCGGGAACGTCTCGAGCGTGAGCACGACCACGAAGAAGCGCTGCGTCGCCGCGTCATAGATGCAGGTCGGATCGGTGACGAACGGGCCGCGCACCCCGCTGGTGCGGTTGATCGCGGGCGCATAGCCGTAGAACGAGTTGAGGTCGACCGCGTGGTTCACGTTGGTCGGGAACCCCGCGACGATGTTCGTGCTCGTGTTATCCGGCAGCACCGAAGCGCCCGAGGTGTTGAACACGTTGATGACGTCATTCACCGCTTCGACGACGTAGCCGTTCCCGACGCAGAGTCCCTGGTCCGGCGGCTCGACCGTGAACTGGTTGCCGCCGCGCGCGTAGCGTTGCTGGAAGAGGTTCAGGCCCTCGAATCCGCCCTGGAACGTCGGGTTCGACTTCGCCTTCTTCGTCGAGTTGGTCGAGGCGCCGTGACCGGTCCCCGTCGACAGGGTGCGGTCCACGATGCCGTTGTAGGCGGCCGTGCCCGGTTCATCTTCTTGGGCCGGGAACTCGGGGCTCGTATCCCCGTTGGGCGTGAATTCGCCCGTCGTCAGGGATCCGGTCCCGCTGAGAAGGATGTGACGTGCCGTCCCGGAGCCGCCGGCAGCAACGGCGAACGGGGCAATGATCAGGAGGCTCGCGAGAAGCGAGAGGGCGGCCAGCGCCGCCATGATTCGACGATGCATCGAAACCTCATACATGAGTTGGGTCGCATACGCGTTGCGTCACACACGAGTTGCGTCAACGCTCGTCAGACGACACCTGGCGTCAGGTCATGCTCGGCCCTCATCTCGTGGACGCAACGAATCACTCTATCCCGCGCCAACCGACCGTCAGGGGGTGGGAGACGCTGGGCCGGACACCGGCCTGGATCAGAGCCACGGCGCGAAGGCGGTCCCCGCAGGGAAGCGTACGCGCGCGTTGGTCCGCGTACAACGTGCATCGGTGCACCTACGCACCACGCATCGGCCCGCGTGTCTGCCGACGCTCGCGGTCCAACTGAGCGAGGCCCCGCGCTGAGGGAGCCTGTGATCTCCCTTAGTCGTCGCGAGGATTCCGGTGCGGCCATTCCGGCACCGCGGGGAGTGGCGGGAAGCCGCACGTGCCCTGTCATGTCCGTCGCTCGGGGATCTGTGGTCGTCTCCACGGGCAGATCAACGCGGATGTCTTCATCGGGCGAGTGGTCTGCCCTATCCACCAGCTCGCGATTAGCGACGATCGTGCCGATGCGCGGCCGAGATGCTGGCCGGTGGAGTCGTCCTCCAGCCAAACTCCGGTCAGCGGCACCATCGCCTTCCGGCTGCCGAAGCGCTGGAGCGGGTCTGAAGCCGGACGCGTGTGCAGATAGCCATGCACGAGGTATGGCCCGCTCTTAACGACGATTGGCCTCGCCCGGACTGCGCAGGATCGCCCGTGCGAGCCGATAAGAGCTGTCGAGATGATCGTCGGCCAGACGCGCGAAGGCCGCCCACCAGGCGATAGGCCCACGCCTCGAAGCGATCCGGATCGCGAGGTGTGGGAGATTGCGCCACACGTCGAGCTCTCACCCTCGGATGGTCGGCCCGCACATGGGCCAATCGCCGAGTATGACTGCGAGCGCACGCAGTTCATTCAAAAATGGATGGCGGCCATCCGTGCTGAGGGAGCGGACTTGTGCGCGACCCTCCGCTCGCTGATCCGCCCGGCTCCCTTCTGCAGCTCAATCGACTAAATGGCGGGTGAAGGACCAGGTCCTGACGCCCCGGTTGACGGCCGCGTCAGTGGAGCGCAGCGGACCTTGGTGGACCAAACAGCCGTCACGCCGTTCGTGGAGCGATCCCAAAGAGCCTCCAAGCGCCTCGGTGGACGCCCGCCCCTCCATTTCGTAAACCGACGGTCGTGGGTTCGAATCCCACCTTCGGCTCCAGCCTTCGAACGTGAACGACCTCAAGAGTGTCGCCGGTTCTTCTGGCAGGCGAATCACGTTCGCGGGGCGCCACGTGCTAACTGGGCTGCACCCATCGAGGTTGGCGAGGACGCGCTACCGGCCGAAGGGCGGCACGAGCTTCCAAGTATCCGGTTGGTACGCTACACACGCGCCTGCGATGCGGTCTCCGCCGCGAAGGACGACTGCGTCGGAGTCGTCGACGATTTGAAGATCATTGCCGTCGATTCGTGCCCGGTACCCAGGGGGCCAGAGCAGGTTGCTCCGATGATCTGGGAAATCCAGCCAGACGGTTTGATCAGTCGAACTACCACTCAAGATCCCGGGATCTGGGAAGCCAACGCCCCGGCAGGCCAGGGGCGTGTCGCTCGTGGGCAACGAAAATTCCACGGGTGACCTCCAACGGAACCGAGCAGAGACCGCATGCCCAAGCCAGCAACGATCGCAACTGCGACCATTGCCAGTTGCCCAGAGTGCCAGGGAATGAGGGGAACGCGCCGGTCGGAGCCCGGCGTTCTCCCCTCCGCCCGGGACGACGCCATCGCTATGTGGCATGTCGGGGATCACTGTCTTTTCCTCGATCATCGCTCAACTAGTGACGATGGTTGGGCCCCACAAGTTGCGCATGGCCAAGTTCAGCATGCCCGGATGGTATCGCCGCCGAGCCGCGGCGCCACGCCGAGCGGAGGTCCCTGGAGGACGTTCGCCCGCGAAGCCGCACGGACATCAATGCGCGCCCGCTAAGGGCTGCCGGTGGACCGCGTCGCGGTCCCGATGTACGGAGCGCTATTCCGTACCCGGCTCCGTAGTTTCCCGGATGCGCTTCGTGGTGCCGGCCGCCTACGTTGGCCCAGGCTGCCCGCCGCTCCAATGCGTGCGCCGCCGCTGAAGCGTGCCCGCTCCGCCACCAGGGAGGTTCATCTCGTGGACGCAACGACCGTCGTGGACGGAACGCCCGGCCAACCGCGCCATCCGCACGCGCGCCTGCGATCGTCGCTCGCCATCGGGTCATTCGCGGCTGCCTTCGGCATCCTTGTGCTGTCGGTGGCGCTGGCGTCCGCGGCAGGCGCGCCGGGGTCCGACATGACGATCGCGAAGTCGGCGTCTCCGACGAGCGTGGGGGTCGGGGGCTCGTACACGTACACGATCACCGTCCACAACGGTGGCACGGTGTCCGCGACCGGCGTGCGGCTCATCGACAACAGCGTCGAGCCTGACGTGTCGATCGACTTCTCAACCCTGAGCTGGGCGCCGGCATCGGCGGGCAGCTGTGCCTGGAAGATCGCAGCGGCCGATCCGAACAACCTGCGCTGCACGTTCAACACGATGGTCGTGGGCGCCTCGGTGACGGTCACGTTCAAGGTCACCGCCCCGCTCGCGACCTGCCCGCGCGTCCGCAACACGGCCCAGGTGAGCGCCACGAACGAGCCGCTCGCGAACACCGACAACAACACCGCGACCGTCAACGTCCCGATGACGGGCTGCCCGAGCGTGGTCCCGACCCCGACCCCGGGCGCGAGTCCCACCGTCACACGCATCGCGGGTGCGGATCGGTATGCGACCGCGGCGCTCCTGTCCGAGAAGATCGTGCCGAACCCGGGGAGCGGCGTCTCGTCGGTCTACGTCGCGAGCGGGCAGACGTTCCCGGATGCGCTCGGCGCCGGGCCGGCGGCCGCGAAGCGGAACACCAGCGTGCTGCTCGTCACCCAGACATCGATCCCGGCGGCCACGCAGACCGAGCTCCGGCGACTGAACCCGGACACGATCTACGTCGTCGGCGGGACGTCGGCCATCTCGACCACGGTCGAGAACGCGTTGAAGGGCTTCTCCCGGACCGGGACGGTTGTGCGCTTCGCCGGCGCCGATCGCTATGACACCGCGGCGCGCGTGGTGGCGAACGCGTTCCCGAGTGCCTCGCAGATCATGATCGCCACCGGCCTCAATTATCCGGACGCCCTTGCGGGCGGCGCCGGCGCCGCGCACGGCCAGATGCCGATCCTGCTGGTCGGGACGACGGCCATCCCGAGCACCACCCAGGTCCAGATCAGCCGCCTCAACCCGACGAAGATCTACATCGTGGGCGGTGAGGCGGTCGTGGGCGTCACGGTGGAGAACGCGCTGCGCTCCGGCGGACGCCTCGTGGTGCGCGTCAGCGGCGACGATCGCTACCTCACCTCGGTGGCGGTGTCGCGGACGTTCTTCAGCGGTGCGACGCCGCACATCTTCGTGTCGACCGGCCTGAACTTCCCCGACGCGCTCGCGGCGGGACCGATCGGCGACCCGGTGCTGCTGACCGCTCCGACGAGCCTCTCCGCAACGGTCGCTGCCGAGGCGACACGCCTCAACCCGGACGCGATCGACGTTCTCGGCGGACCCGCGGCGGTGAGCGACACGGTGCTGACCCAGCTCCGGGGCACCTGAACCCGGCGTCAAGCGCCGTTCGCTGGCATGGTCTGGGTACCATGGGGCGGATGCGCCCGATGCCCTCACCCTGGCTCGCGCCGCCGCTCGGTGCGATCGCCACGCTGGTGGCCGCCACGCCGGTCCTCGGCCATGGTGCGACCGGTGCGCCGGCCCTGGTTCCCGGCGCGCTCCTCACCGTCGTTCCCGACCCGCTACCGTGGCTCGGCTCGCTCGTGGCGGCCGGCGGCTACCTGCTGCTGGCGCGGCGAGTCAATGCGTCCCACCCGACGAGCCCCGTTCCCCGCTGGCGGGTCGTCGCCTGGCTGGCAGGCACCATCACCATCCTGATCGCGCTCGCGTCGGCGATCGACGTCTATGCCGACGAGCTGCTCACCGCCCACATGATCCAGCACCTGCTCCTGACGATGGTCGCGCCGCCGCTCCTGGCGCTGGGCGCCCCGGTCACGCTCGTCCTGCGGGCCGTACGCCCGGTGACCCGACGCCGGCTGCTCCTCCCGCTCCTCCATTCGCGTGCCATCCGGCTGGCCGCGTCGCCGTTCGTCGCCTGGCCCATCTTCACCGCCGTGATCTGGTTCGCCCACTTCACCCCGCTCTACGAGGCGGCCCTCGAGCAGCCCGCGCTCCACGTCCTCGAGCACGCCATCTTCCTCGGCGCCGGCCTGCTCTTCTGGTGGCCGGTCGTCGGTGCCGATCCGATCCCGCATCGCATGGGCCACGGCGCGCGCTTCGCGTATCTCGTCCTCCAGATGCCGGTCAACGCCGCGGTGGGCCTCGTGATCTACTGGGCGCCGCTCATCCTCTATCCCCATTACCTCGTCGCCGAGCGTGGCTGGGGGCCATCCCCGCTCGTCGACCAGCAGGTCGGCGGGCTCGTGATGTGGGCGGCCGGCGACGTGCTCCTCCTGGGCGCCATTGTCGGCATCGTCGCCGCCTGGATGCGGGCCGACGCGCGGCGGGCGCGTCGCGCCGATGGCCGCCGCGTGGCGCTGGCCCGCGCGGAGGGATCGGTCCCCGAACGCTGAAGTTGTGCGCTACAGCACGTAGAGCGTCGTGATGACGAAGAGCCAGACGACGTCGACGAAGTGCCAGTAGTAGCTCGCCGCCTCGACCGCGGTGTGCCGGCTCCCCGAGATCAGCCCGCGCCGCGCCCGGTTGGCGACGATCGCGATCAGCACCAGGCCCGCGAACACGTGGGCACCGTGGAAGCCGGTGATCGTGTAGAAGGTCGAGCCGAAGACGCCGTCCTTCAGCCCGAAGCCGCTCGTCGCAAACTCGTAGCCTTGGATGACGAGGAAGGCGGCCCCGAGGAGCAGGGTGATCGCCATCCAACGCAGTGAGTGGCGCCGTTCGTCGCGCCCGATTGCCCACACCGCGAGCTGCATCGTGACGCTGCTCGACACGAGGAGGCCGGTGTTCAGGCCGGGCAGCAGGAGCTCCGGTCGCTCGAGCCCGGCCGGCGGCCACGAGGGGCTGTCGGCGCGAACGACGAAGTAGGCGGCGAAGAGCGCGCCGAAGAGCATGACCTCCGACGCGATGCCCAGCTTGACGCCGAGGAGCATGTTGGCCCGTGCGGCGGCCGGATCCTCAGCCACCGGGGTTGCATGGTGATCGGCGGCTGCGCGCGTGGTCATGGCTTCGGATGGAGTCCCGGGGCTCCTCGAACAGGTGTCGCCGGCCTGGCCGGCACGGTCATCGGCGGCGAGCCGTACTGGTACGGCGTGTCGGTGACGGTCGGGATGTCAGCGAAGTTCTCGATCGGGGGCGGTGACGAGGTCTGCCATTCGAGCGTCTGCGCGTTCCACGGGTTCGGAGCCGCTCGCTCGCCGCGACGCCACGAGCGGACCATGTTGTAGACGAAGACCGCCACCGACAGCGCGATGTTGAAGGCGGCGATGCTCACGAATAGGTTCACCGGCCCGAACTCCGGCGGGTAGTCGGCGACGCGTCGCCGCATGCCCTCGATGCCGAGCCAGAACATCGGCAGGAAGGTGGCATTGAAGGCGATCGTGAACCACCAGAAATGCAGCTTGCCAAGCCGCTCGTCGTACATCCGGCCGGTGATCTTCGGGAACCAGTAGTACGTGCCGGCGAACAGGCCGTAGATCGTGCCGCCCACGATCGTGTAGTGGAAGTGCGCCACCACGAAGAACGTGTCGCTCAGGGTGATGTCGGTCGGCACATCGGCCAGGTAGACGCCGGTGATGCCACCGATGACGAAGGCCCACAGGAAGCCGAACACCCAGAGCATCGGCGTCTTGAAGTGGATGCGGCCCATCCAGATCGTGCCGAGCGCGGTGAGGAAGACGATCCCGGTTGGCACCGAGATGAGCTCGGTGGTGAGCATGATGGGGAGATGGAAGAACTCGGCCATGCCGGACACGAACATGTGGTGCGCCCAGACCATGAAGCTGAGGACGCCGATCATGATGAAGCTGAGCACGGCGAGCGGGTACGCGAAGTGCGGCTTGCGGGCGAAGACCGGCACGATCTCGAGCACGGCGCCGAGGCCCGGCACGGCCATGATGTAGACCGCGGGGTGCGAGTAGAACCAGAACAGGTGCTGGAAGAGGATCGCGTCGCCGCCGCGGCTCGGGCGGAAGAACGAGGTTCCGAGCACGCGGTCGAAGAGGAGCATCGTGAACGCCGCCGCCACGACCGACGTGGCGATGAGCCCCAGGCAGGCCGTGACGGTGAGGGCCCAGACGAAGATTGGCATCCGCATGAGCGACATGCCCGGCGCACGCATGCGGAACACGGTGACGAGGAAGTTCACCGAGCTGAGGATCGAGCTGAGGCCGACCGTCACGAAGGCCATGATGTAGGCCTGCTGGCCCAGGTTCGCCTGCTGGCTGAGCGGGGGATACGCGGTCCAGCCCGAGTCGAAGCCGCCGAGCAGGGGATTGATGATGACGAGGAGGACCGGCAGCGGCAGCATCCAGTAGCTGAGCGCGTTCGCCTTGGGAAAGGCCATGTCCCGCGTCCCGATCATGATCGGGACGAGGTAGTTCCCCAGGCCGCCGATGATCGACACGAGCGCGACGGTGACCATCATCGCGCCGTGCGTGCTCATGAAGGTGTTGTAGAGCTCCTTGTCCGTGGCGATGCCCGGCTGCGCGAGCTCGAAACGCATGAACATCGCGGCCAGGCCGGCGAGCAGGAACATCGTGAAGGCGGTCACGAGGTACTGGACGCCGATGACCTTGTGGTCGGTCGTGAAGCGGAAGTAGCGGCGCCAGTCGCCAGCGGTGCCGTGCGCGGCGTGCTCCTCGTGGACGTCGACCTCGCGGCCGACCGCCCAGGTCAGCCAGAAGCGGAAGCCACCGATGCCGAAGAGGAAGCCGAGCAGGGCGAAGAGGTAGCCGAGGCCGAGAATCTGGCCCTCCTGCCCGTTGACCGCGAGCGCGATGGCCACGCCGATGGCGGCGCCAAGCGCCGCCCCCAACACGGCGCGCGGTAACCCCGGTGCGAGCAGGGACAGCACGCGTCGATCAGCCGCCATTCGAGGGCCTCGGTTCCGGTTGTGCGAGCCACGCGTCGAGGCTCGCCTGGTCTTCGACGATGAAGGTGGTGGTCATGCCGGTGTGGCCGAAGCCGCACAGCTCCGCGCATCGGCCCCCGTAGGAGCCGATGACGGTGGGCGTCGTGTAGGCCTGCGTCATGCGGCCCGGAACGGCGTCCTGCTTCACCCCGAGGGCCGGCAGCCAGAGCGAGTGGATGACGTCGTCCGACTCGATGACGAGGTGGACGCGACGCCCGACCGGCACGTGCAGCTCGTTCGAGACCTTGTCGCCGGGGTATGTGTAGTGCCACTTCCACTGCTCGGCGCGAACGTGGACCTCGAAGTCCGCGGTCTGGGCCCCACGAATGTCGACGAGACCGATCGCGCCGTACACGAACAAGCCGATGACCATCAGAAAGGTGACGACGAGCCAGCCGGCCTGGAAGCCGGTGTGGCCGTGGACGGGCGGGCCGTCGGTCGGCTCGTCGGGCCCGGCGCGAAACCGGATCGCCGAATAGGCGAGGCCCACCACGACGAACCACAGCACCGGCATCGAGACCACGGTGAGCAGCACGAACGCCGCGTTCTCGATCTCCGCCTCGTGCGAGGCGATCTCGGGCAGGATCTGGACGCCGGCCACGATGGCCATGCTCGCCACGGACAGGACGAGCCAGGCGATCCCCGCGACGAGGAGATGGCGCCGGGGGCTCACGGGCGCCCGCCGCCACGGGCGCGGCCCCCCGCCGCGCCCGCCGCGCCCGCCGCGCTGGTCGTCACGGTCAGCTGACCGTGAAGTCCACGTGCATGCCCTTCTGGTAGTGCAGCAGGTCCTCCACGTGGAGGTTGCAGAAGATCACGTAGTGCCCCGGCTGGAGGGTCACCGTGATCGTGTGGTTCGACGTGCCAGGGTCAATCTCGGCGACCTCGCTCGGATCGCCGACCTCCTTCAGCTCCGGGGCGGTCTCGGACACCTCGCCATCGGAGTTGAGCGGCAGCGCACTGGACTGGAGATCGGTCTTGCGGATCACGAACTCATGCTGCTTGTCGCCGTCGTTCGTGATGTTGAACGTGATGGCGCCGGCGCTGAACTGCGTGGAGGAGAGATGAATCTCCCACTCCTTCTCCGTCGCGGCGACCGTGTTCCCACCGCCGCTGGCGCCCGCTCCGCCATTGTTCGAGCACGACATCAGGAGCCCGCTGATGGCGATCAGGGCCAGGCCGCTGCGTACCGTCTTGTGCACGCGTTGATCCTCCTCATCCTCCGGCGGGCGCGACCGATCGTCCACGCGACGGTCCGCGTCCGCGACAAAGGATCGCGGACGGGTTGTCGCGATCCATATACTCAAAACCAGCCATTTTCGGGGTCCGCATTGACCACGCCATCCTCCGCGACCCAGGCGACCGGCAGCATCCTGGTCGCCCCGCCCGAGCCGGGCCTGAATCCGCTGACCGATCCGGCTTCGCGGTGGCGCCGCCGCGCCACCGCGGCCCGCCGCGCGATCCTCAACCCGCGCGTCCTGCACGTCGCGCTCGACGTCGCCGCGGTCGTGTTCATCGTGCTGGCGTTCGCCACCACCGTCCTCTCGGCGGAGTTCCTCTTCCACTGCGTCTTCGTGACCCTCGTCCTGCATGCCTTCTTCTTCGGCCTGCGCGGAACACTCGTACGGATCGGGCTGGCGTCGGTGCCGCTCCTCGTGTATGCCGACGCCCAGGCCTTCGGCCTCATCGAGCCGCCGCTCGAGCTGACAGAGTGGCCATTGATGTTCGTCATCGCGGTCCTCGTGGCGTGGATGGCGGACATGCGGTCCTCGACCTCGCGCCGCTACGCGTCGCTCTTCCGCATCGCCAGCGAGCGACTGCTGACGGTCGAGGAGGACGAGCGGCGTCGCGTGGCGGGCGAGCTCCACGACGGGGTCGGCCAGGTGCTCACCGCGCTCACGCTCACCCTCGACGCCGCGGCCGAGCCCATGCCGGCCGCCTCGGTCCGCGAGCGGGTCGTGGCCGCGCGATCGCTCGCCGACACCGCACTCGCGCAGACGCGCGACCTGTCCCATCGCATGCGCCCGGCTCGGCTCGAGGAGCGTGGCCTCGTCACCGCGGTGCGCGACCTGGCCGCGCAGTCGGGCTTCGACGTCGTGGTGGATGCCGATGCCGCTGCCGCGAACCCTGAGCTGCTCGGGCCGACGGCGACGGTCGAGGTCTTCCGGATCATCCAGGAAGCGCTCGCCAATGCGGCGCGCCACAGCGGGGCGCCGGGCGCGCACCTGACGATCGCGTGCCGCGACGACGAGCTCGTGGTCGAGGTGGCCGATGAGGGCTCCGGCTTCGACCCGGCGGCGGTCGCCGACTCCGGGATCGGGCTTGCCGGGATGGTCGAGCGCGCAAGGCTCATCGGCGCCGAGCTCGTCGTCGCGACTGCGCCGGGCGCCGGGACAGTCGTATGCCTCGGCCTGCCGATCGGTCATGCGCGATGAGCGGGCGACAACAATGACCCGGATCGGCATCGTCGACGACCACGCCCTCGTCCGCGAAGGGCTGAAGCTGATCCTCGAGACGCAGCCCGACCTCGAGGTGATCGGGCAGGCGAGTGATCCCGCGAGCGCCCTCGCCCTGGCCGCCGACCTGTGCCCGGACATCATGCTCGTCGACCTCTCGCTCGACGGGGCCGATGGCGTGGCGCTCATCCGCGACCTGCGGGCGCGCCATCCGGTCGTGCGCGTGATCGCGGTAACGATGCATCGCCACGAGGAGACGGTCCGCCAGGCGTTCCTCGCCGGGGCGGCCGGCTACGTGGTGAAGGGAGCGGCCGGTAACGACCTGCTGGCCGCCGTGCGCGCCGTGGCGCGGAACCAGCACTACGTGCACCCCGTGGTGGCCTCGGTCGTCGTCGTCGACTCGCTCCGCTGGCTGCGCCAGACCGACGGCCTGAGCCCGCGCGAGGCGGAGGTCCTGCGCGTCGTCAGCGCCGGGCACACCGCGGTCGAGGCGGGCCGCCTGCTCGGGATCAGCGCCCACACGGTGCGCCGTCACCTCGCCAACATGGCGGCGAAGGTGGGCGTCCACGGCCGTGTGGGGCTGACCCGCTACGCCCTCGAGCACCACCTCGTCCCGGACGAGGGCTAGCCGCCCACCCTCGCGGGGTAGCATCTCTTCTCGATGAGCGTCAACCCGGAGCCGCGCCCGACCAGGTCGCGGCTGCCCGCGATCGCCGCGCTCGTCGTGGTCGGGGCGGCGGTCGGCTTCGTCGCGACCCGTCCGCTCGGCGCCCCCGCCCAGTCGACCGTGTCAACTTCTCCGGGCGGATCCATCGTGCCTGGGATCGGCATCGGCCAGGCGGCGCCGGACTTCGTGCGCACCTCGGACGGTGCGTCGCTCCTGACCGACGTCGACGGCCATCCGATCCGGCTCGCCGATTTCGCTGGACGCCCGCTCTGGATCGTCTTCTGGGCCACGTGGTGCGTGCCCTGCCAGGAGGAGGCGAGTGACATCGTGGCCCTGTACCACGCGCATCGCGGCGCCGGCCTCACCGTGCTCGCGATCGACGTCCAGGAGCCGACGAGCGCGGTGCGCGACTTCGTGGCGGAGCACGGCATCGACTACCGGGTCGCCCTCGACGCCTCCGGCGACGTGCGCTCGCTCTACGGCGGCTGGGGCCTGCCGATCCACTTCTTCCTCGACGCCGGCGGCGTGATCCGCGACCGCTCCATCGGCCAGCTGACGCGCACGACGATGGAGTCGCGCCTCGCCTCCATCCTCGGGGATTAGCTCGGCGACAGCGCGATCAGCATGGGCTCGATCTCGGCGCGGGTCACCATCGTGTCCCACGAGGCGACGATCCGCCCGTCGGCACCGATGAGGAACATCCACGGCTCGCGGATGTCGCCGGCCGGCGTCTGCAGCCACTGCGTCACGGCGGGGTTCAGCGCGTTCGCCTCGAAGTCGCGGTAGATCTCGACGTGGATGAAGTCGGCCCGATCCGCGTAGGCGGCCGCGAGCTGGGCGACCATGTCGGTGACCGGGCCGCAGAAGCGGCTGACGCAGTAGACGGGCGTAGCGAAGACGACGAGCGCGGGGCGATGCGCGGCGATCGCGTCGGCGATCGAGGTGCGGTGGAGCTCCGGGTCGGGAATCGGCTGGCCGTCGGCCGCTCGGGAGTCGATGGAGACCGGCGTGACGCCCGCGTCCCCGATCACCGCGTTGTCGCTCTTCGGCGCCGGGTCACCGACTCCGACGATCTGCCCGGCCGTGAGCACCTCGAAGGCGGCGTCCGAGCCGATGGGCGTGCCGTCGCCCAGCGCCCCGCGGGCGGTCAGCTGCCAGAAGCCGGCGCGCGGGAACGAGATCGCCTCCACGCCGTAGACCCCGCGCCCGTCGGACGGATTCGTGAGCGTCGGCTGGCGGCCGGTGCCATCCGGGGTGCCGGGGATCGGGAGGAAGGTTGCGGTCGCGTCCGGCACGGTCACGCCGGGCGGCGCGCTGCTCGTCCGATCCCCGAGATAGGTGAAGCTCAGGATCACGCTCCCGAAGCTGACCCATCGGTTGTCGACAGCGATGAGCGCCACCAGCAGGCGATTCGGCCGCGCCGCGACGAGCTCGAAGCTCGCGACCTGTGCCACGACGGTCGATCCCGCCACGCTCGGGCCCGACGCGGAGGTCGTCGACGCGCCGCCCGGCGCGTTGCACGCACAAAGCACGACCACGAGGAGGAGCAGGCCGACAACCGTGCGCCTCATGGCATGCAGGCCGGGGCCGCGGCATTGAGCGCGGCGAGCGCGGCACGTGCTGCGGCATGGAGGCTGGCGAGGTCGGTCGCGAGCCTGGACGCATCGGGCGAAGGGGGAGCGGTCGCGAAGTCCGCCTCCACGCGCTGCATCGTTTCGAGGACCGGCGCGGCGAGCGCGCGATCGAGGCCGGGTGCCGAGGCGAGGGCGTGGAGCGCCTCGTGCGCGTCATCGCTGAACGCGCGCTGAGCGGCCACCGTGTCGGGCAACGCGGCGAGGGCCGCGCAGACGCCAGTCGCCGCCGACGTGAGCCCGCCCGACGGGCTCGGGGTTGTCACCGCGCCCTCGCCCGCCGGCGCGCAGTTGGCAAGGAGGAGCGCAACCGCCGCCGCCGCGCTGAGTCGCACAACGGCGGGAGGCAGCACCGCGCGATGCAGGACGGTTGGCTCCGCGGGGACGCGCAGCGAGGTGCCCTCCATCGACGCACCGGGAACGCGAGCGCGCCGGTCGGCACTCGAGCGGCCCGGGGCGGGCAGTGTAGCGCCGGGCTAGCGGGCGGTGCCCCGCGCGGTACCGGTCACCTTCCACGCCGCCTCGTTGTGGACGACGCACTGCACGTCCCGGTCGCCGTGCTTCCATCCGTCCGAGGTCGGGTACAGGGTGCTGATGGAGAGGGTCGACGTCTCGTAGTCGTGGCCGACGTACGCCGCGAAGGCCGGCGTGCACGCGGAGCGCTCTGGCTGTCGAGATCGGCATCGGTTGGGTAGGTCGCGTCGGTGAGCTGGAAGACGTGGAACAGCGCGTACTGATCAGGGTTGTCGCACGGGACTGCGTCCACCTCGCTCACCTCGGTGGACGTGCTGTTGTTGAAGCAATCGCCGACGTGGAGGTCCGTCACCGCCAGCGTTCCGCTGTCGTTGATCTGGCCGTTGGCGCCGCGGCGCGCGGCGCTGAACCAGCCGACCGCCAGCACGACGACGATCGCCCCGACCCACCAGAAGCGCAGGAGGCGCTGCCAGGTCGGAACGGGTCGCGCCGTGGAGGTCGCGGTGGGCCATGACGGAAGCGGCTGCCCGGTGACCGGGTCGCGCTGGTCGGGAGGCACCGGGCTCGATGGATCGGCGAAACGGCCGAGTCCACAGCGCGCGCACGATTCGGCGCTTGCTTCATTGTCGGCGAAGCAGCGGCGGCAGACCCACCGCTCGGAGTCAGTCACGGAATGCTGATCCTCGCGTGGCGCGGCCCCGCTCGCTGGGCGACGGACGGTGGGGCGCCGCGCACACCGTAGGGCCGCCGTCCTTGCGCGGCACCCGTACGTCCGGGCTACTGGACCATCGTCCGCCAGTGGGTTGGTCGACGTGCACAATCAATCGGTGGTGCCGCGACGCACCGCCGATGCCGCAACGGCCCCTCACGCGCGCAGAATGCCAGGACGATGTTCGGCACCACCGGACCGAATGCGGGGCTCGTGGAGCACCTCCTCGACCGGGTCGAGGCCCTCGACCCGTTGTCGGTTCAACGGCTGTTCCACGCCTGGAGCGGGCTCTCAGCGCGCACCCACGACCCGTTAACGGAACGACGCGTGCTCGCGACCGCGCGCGACGCTGCACGCCAGTCCGGCCGTCTGGATGCCTTCGACCGCGCCCGCTCGGATGCTGCTGCGCGCCTGCGCCACGCGCACCGCGGCGACCCGGGCCCCTGGCTGAGCCTCTCGATGGTGGTGGCGAATGCCGCGGCGGCGCTCGTGGTTGCCGACCTCCTCGACGCCACGACGTTCGACTGGCTCTACCGACCCTGGCGGGTGGCCGTGGATGACGCCCACGAGCTTGTGCCGGTCGGTCCGGGATACGTGCAGTTCGGGACGATCACGCACCGTCGTCGGGCCTCGCGCGCCATCCGCTGACCCTGCCACGGGCCGGCATCGGTTAGCCTTGACACGACGGACTGAACCGGATCGGCGCCTCCCGGGTAGAACATGCAACGGGTCCCAGCCGAGCGCCGCGCGCGTGCGGCGCAGAGGACCCCGTCGCCGTCGGAAGCCATCGAGGATTGCCGGTGCTGAGCTACGCCGTGAAGCGAATCCTGTGGATCGTTCCGGTGCTGCTCGCTGCCTCCGTCATCACGTTCGTGGTCATGCACGCGGCGCCCGGCAGCCCGTGGAACCGGGAGGGGCGGCAGCTGCGGCCGGACGTCGTCGCCCGACTGAACGAAGAGTTCGGGCTCGACAAGCCGCTCCCCGTCCAGTACGTCGCCTGGCTGGGCAGCGTGGTGCGCGGCGACTTCGGCCTCTCCACCACGCCGTTCCGGAGCAACGTGAACGACGCGATCGGGGAGGCGATGTGGCCGACGATCCAGCTGTGGGTCATGGCCTTCGGCGTGGCGCTCGTGGTGGGCGTGCCGCTGGGGGTCGTGGCGGCGCTCCGGCATCGCACGCCGATCGACTGGCTGGCGACCGCCATCGCGATGCTCGGCATGGCCGCGCCCGCCTTTGCCCTCGGCGCGTTCCTCAAGCTCTGGCTCGGCGCCCCGGCCTTCGCCCTCGACCGCGCGCCGTTCCCGGCTGAGGGCTGGGGCGGCCCGGAGTACTGGGTGCTGCCGACGATCGCGCTCGCCGGCCTGCCGATCGCCCAGGTCGCGCGCCACGCGCGGGCGAGCATGCTCGAGGTGACGCATACCGATTACGTCCGCACCGCGCACAGCAAGGGACTCGACGAGCAGTGGATCGTGACACGCCACATGTTCCGCAACGCGCTCGTGCCGCTCATCACGATCGCCGGTCCATTGCTCGGCGTGCTCATCACCGGCTCGATCGTGGTGGAGCAGGTGTTCCGCATCCCCGGCATGGGGCAGCTCTACTGGATCGCGCTCCAGCAGCGGAACTACTCGGTCGTGATGGGCCTGACCGTCATCTTCGCGGCGGCGGTCGTGATGATGAACGCGATCGTCGACCTCGCCTACGGCTTCATCGACCCGCGCATCCGGGACGGCGTGTACGCCGACGCGGCCGGCTAGCCAGATGGCCGACATCGCGCGCGCGCAACGCCTCGAGGCACCGGCCGACGAGCAGCTCCACCATCTCCGGTCGCGCGGCTACTGGGCCGACGCCTGGCATCGCCTGCTCCGCAGCCGCGCCGGCGTGGCGGGGCTCGTCATCGTCGGGCTCATGGGCGTGCTCGCCGTGATCGGACCGATGATCGCGCCGTGGGATTACCGGGTCCAGGACCTCGACGCGGTGCGGGCCACCAGCGGCAAGCCGATCCCGCCCTTCACCCTGCCCGACCACCTGCTCGGCACCGACAACCTCGGCCGCGACCTGCTGTCGCGCACGATCGACGGCGCGCAGGTGAGCATGACGGTGGCGCTCATCGCGCAGGCCGTGGTCGTGCTGATCGGCCTGCCGCTCGGCGCGCTGGCGGGGTGGAAGGGCGGCCGCACCGAGGGCCTGATCATGCGCTTCACCGACGTGATGTACGCCTTTCCGGAGCTCCTCTTCATCGTGCTGCTCACCTCGGCCGTGGTCGAGACCGAGATCTTCCACTGGCTCAACGGGCTGTTCATCGTGTTCGTGGCGATCGGTGCGTCGGCGTGGGTGACGATGTGCCGTCTCGTCCGCGCCCAGGTGCTGAGCCTCAAGCAGCGCGAGTTCGTCGAGGCCGCCCGAGCGATGGGCGTGCCGGGCCATCGGATCGTGCTGCGCCACGTGCTGCCGAACGCGATCGGTCCGGTCGTCGTCGCCATCTCGCTCGGGCTGCCGGCGGCGGTGATCGCCGAGTCCACGCTCTCGTTCCTCGGCCTCGGCGTCCAGGTGCCGCGCGCCTCGTGGGGCAGCCTGATCCAGACCGGGGCCGCACAGATGGATCGCTTCCCGTGGCTCGTTGCGCCGCCGCTCGTTGCGCTGGCGGTGACGCTCATCGGCTTCACCCTGCTGGGCGACGGCATGCGCGACGCGCTCGACCCTCGGCTGCGGCGCCGCTGACCGCGGGCGGCGCATACTGGTGAACATGATCGTCACGACCTCGCCCTTCGTCGCGGGTCACCGAGTGACCGAGTCGAAGGGCCAGTGCTTCGGGCTCGTCGTCCGTAGTCGCGGCCTCGCCGGCAACATCACCGCCAGCCTTCGCTCGCTCGTCGGCGGCGAGATCCACGAGTACACCGAGCTGCTCGAGGACACCCGCCGCCAGGCCCTCGATCGACTCGTGAAGAACGCCGCCCTGATGGGCGCCAACGCGGTCATCAGCATGCGGTTCGACAGCTCGGAGCTGAACAGCTCGATGAGCGAGATCGTCGCCTACGGCACCGCGGTGGTCATCGAGCCCGACGCAGGCGCCGCCCAGCCCCTCGAGTAGGCGGCGCGATGTTCGCCGTCTTGCGCATCGCGCTCGGCATCTGCTCGGTCCTGTTCCTGCTGGCCGGCCTCTTCCTCATCGCGGCCGGCGGGCCACCGATCGTCAGCGGCCTGTGGCTCCTCGCCCTCGGCGGCATCGGGCTGGTGATCGTCGCCTTCGAGACCCGTCGCTACCGGTCGGAGGCAGCCGAGCTGGACCACGATTCCGTCGGCGGCGCCGGGGTCGACGAGGCGACGCCGGAGCCTCGGTTCCGCCCCACCAAGGAGCGGTTCATGGATCCCACGACGCGCAAGCTCGTCCGGGTCTGGATGGACCCCGGTACCGGCGAGCGCCGGTACCGGCTGGACGACGACACGACCCGCTGACGCGCGCCTAGGACTCCGAGCCGGCGTCCTCGCTGGCGCCATCCCGGGCCGGCTCGCCACCCTCCGCGGCCTCGCCCTCGGCTCCCTCTTCGCCCTCGGCTCCCTCCTCGCCCTCGGCCTCGGCCGCGACCTCCGGCTCCTCCTCGACGCGCGGCGGGAGCACCTTGGCGACGAGCTCGTCGCCATCGGTCAGCACCGTGATCGCGTCACGGTTGAGCGACAGGTCTCGGACGTGGATCGCGCCGTCGAGCGTGGTGAGGACGGCGACGTTCACGGTCACCTCGTGCGGGATGTCGGACGGGAGGGCCTTCACGCGCAGCTCGTTCATCGACTGCACGAGCGTCCCACCGGTCTCCTCGACCGCGGGCGCGGTGCCAACGAACACGAGCGGGACGCCGACCTCCATCTCCTGCTTGAGGTTCACGACGTAGAAGTCGACGTGGAGCGCCTGCCCGGAGAGCGGGTTGCGCTGGACGTGCTTGATGAATGCGCTCTTTGCGGTCCGCTCGCCCGGCAGTGTCAGCTTCACGATGCTCGAGCGTCCGGCGGCGCGATAGAGCGTCTCGAACTGCTTGGCATCGAGCTGGACCGAGGTCGAGCCTTCGCCCTTGCCGAAGACGACGCCGGGCACGATGCCCTCGCGGCGGAGGCGCTTGTTCGCCTTGCCCAGCGCCTCGCGGGCGTCGAGAGCGAGCTCCAGGTCCATGGGTCGTGGCGATCCTTTTCGTGAGAGCGAGCGCGGCGTTCGGGCATGGGCGAACGGCGATGGAGGGCATGTTCGCGAGCGCCGATGGTACCCGCTGCGTGGGAAGCGGGCAAGCGGGGCACCGTCAGCGATGCGGCACTCGGCCGGCGAGCAGGGCAATGCTCAATCCGGCGAGGACGACGGCCGCCAGACCGATGCGGAGCGTTGCCACCTCGGCGACGGTGCCGATGATCCCCGGCCCGAACAGGAAGCCCGCGTAGCCGATCGTCGTGATGACGCTGCTGGCCCGCCCGGCCTCGGCGGGCCGTGCCTCGCCGGCGAGCGAGAAGGCGAGCGGTGCCACGATCGAGAGGGCGAGGCCGACGACGAGGAAGCCACCGATCACCGCAGGCGCGATCGTCGTGGCAAGGGCGAACGCCATGGCCGCCGCGGCCGCGAGACCAGCGAGGCGCAGCCGGGTCGACGGCGCGGCGCGCCGCCCCACGACGGAGGCGCCGGTGCGGCCGACGAGCATGGCGCCGTGGAAGACCGCCACGCCCGCGGCTCCCGCGACCGCCGGCAGCGCCAGCCCGGTCCGCAGGTAGATGCCGGACCATGTCTCCATCGCGCCCTCGGCGAGGAAGGCGAGCGCGGTGATCCCCGCCAGCAGGAGCAGCCGCCGGTCGCGGTAGAGGGAGCCGCCCGTGGTCCCACCGGCGCTCACCACGATGGCTGGCAAGGGGATCCGTGCCCACGCGACGACCACCCCCAGGAGGAGGATCATCACCGCAACGTACGCGGAGCGGAACGGGAGGCCGGCGGCAAGCAGCGCGCCGGCCGCGAGGGCGCCGATCATCCCGCCGCCACTGAACGCGCCGTGGAACGCTGGCAGGAGGTGCCTCCCCGTCCTGCGCTCGATGCCGATGGCGGCGGCGTTGATCGCCACGTCGAAGGCGCCGCTGGCGGCGGAGAAGGCGAAGAGGACGACGACGAGCGCGGCGAAGCCGCCGACGAGCGCGATCGCGCCGTATGCGACGGCGAGCAGCACGCCACTCCCGATGGCGAGGGGCCGCGCGCCGAACCGATCGGTCAGGTGGCCGCCGCCGATCATGACCGGCAGCGACCCGACGAAGCCCGCGGTCAACGCCAGCCCCAGCGGGCCGTCCGACAGGTGGAGGTCGCGGGCAAGGTCGGCCAGCAGGACCGCCCAGACGCCGTAGAGGACGCCGAACGCCAGGAACGCGGCCCCGGTGACGAGCGCGGCCGGGCGATGGGGCATCCGACACCTCGTTCGGGATTTGGTGGCATCATCGGCCGCGATGGCCGGAACGATCATGATCGTCGAGGACGAGCCCGCCGTCGCCCGCGGCGTCGAAGTCGCCCTCCAGCGCGAAGGATATGGCGTCACCGTCGTCGGCTCCGGCGAGGAGGCGCTCGAGCGTCACGCCGCCCTTGCGCCCGAGGTCGTGCTGCTCGACGTCCGCCTGCCGGGGATCGACGGCTTCGAGACCTGTCGCCGCCTGCGCCGCGAGACGCGGGCGCCGATCATCTTCCTCACCGCGCGCGCCGACGAGGTCGACAAGGTCGTGGGCCTCGAGATCGGCGGCGACGACTACCTCGTGAAGCCGTTCAGCGTGCGCGAACTGGTGAGTCGGGTGAAGGCCCAGTTCCGGCGCGCCTACGGCGAGTTGGCCGAGGCGACGACGGGCGGCACGCTGCGCCGCGGGGACCTCGTCATCGACCTCGATCGCCGGCGCGTCACCCGCGACGGGGAGCGGATCAACCTGACGACCACCGAGTTCGACCTGCTGCGCCACCTGGCGGCGAAGCCGGGCCGCGTCTTCACCCGCGCGCAGCTGCTGGAGCTCGTTCGCGACTACGACGACGCGCTGGAGGCGGATGAGCGCACGATCAACGTCCACGTCAGCCATATTCGAGACAAGGTCGAGCCCGATCCCGCCCAGCCGCGCTACATCCGGACGGTGAGAGGGGTCGGTTATGCGTTTGCCGAGGATTGAGCGGCCGCGCTTCC
>JBBQMC010000009.1:0-27582 GCA_038328565.1 Candidatus Limnocylindria bacterium | reverse complement strand
AGACCCAGCGGCGTCGGAGCTCGAGCGGCGAGATACCGAGCGCCTCCGCGACACGATTGACCTGCATCTCGGCCGCGAACTCGGTCTGCGGCGCGCCGAAGCCGCGGAAAGCGCCGTTCGGCGGGGTGTTCGTCGCCATCGCGCGCCCGGTGATCCGCACGTCCTCGCACCGATACGGACCCCCGGCATGCAGGACGCCGCGCGACAGCACGACCGGGGTGAGCGTGGAGTACGCACCGCCGTCCATGATCACCTCGATCTCCTGGGCTACCAGCTCGCCCGCGGGGCCCACCCCGGTGCGGTAGCGGACGACCGCCGGATGGCGCTTCGTCGTGGCGCTGATGTCCTCGTGGCGGTCGTAGATCATGCGCACCGGGCGGTGACATTTCAGGGCCAGCAGCGCCGCGTGGAGCGCGATGATCGAGGGGTACTCCTCCTTGCCGCCGAAGCCACCGCCGGTCTCGGCCTGGACGACGACCGCCAGCTCGTCGCCCATCGACAGCGCGCGCTTCATCGCCTTGTGGATGTAATACGGGCACTGAAGCGAGCCATGGATCGTGACGCCGCCATCCTCGCGCGGGATCGCGATCATCGCCTGGTTCTCGATGTACAGCTGCTCCTGGTGCCCGACCCGGTACGTGCCCTCGATCACGAGGTCCGCGGCCGCCATTGCCGCGGCGGCGTCGCCACGCGCCACTGTGTATTCGGCGAACTGGCGGTCGCTCTCGAGCGGGTCGAACGTCGCCGGCAGGCGCTCGGTGCGAAGGCGGGCATGCCGCCTCGCCTCGCGCAGCGTGGCGCGGTCGGGGGCGGCGATCAGCGCGCAGGGTTCGGCCTGGTGACGGATCTCGCCGCCGATCGGGACGAGGACGGGCTGGTCGTCGTCAATGAGGCTCACGATGTTGTCGCCGGGGATGTCGGCGGCGGTGACGACCACGACGCGCTTCCAGTCGAATGCCTCCTCCAGCTCGACGCCGATCAGGCGGGCATGGGGCTCCGTGGAGCGGATCGTGGCGCCGAACCACGCCCCGGGGACGACGAGGTCGTCCGCGTACTTCGCGACGCCGGTGAGCTTCTCGGGCCCCTCGCGGCGGGGCGGGGTCGCGCCACGCGCGCGCCCGGGCACCTGGAGGTGGGGGGGGACGACGAGCGGGGTCGTGTCAGCCGGTGCGGCGCTCGGGCTGGCCGTGCCAGGGGGCAGCGTGCGCGTCGTGAGCCGCGGGCGGTCCATCGGTGCATCGTAGCGCCCGACGGCGACGGCGGAGGGTCAGTGCAGGTCGACGCAGGCGGTGTAGGTCTGCATCTCCTCGTTCGAGGCGTGGACGTTGAGCGCGACCGCGTTGGCGAACAGGTCGTCGAGCGGGACGATGATGTCGGTCGTCGACTTGCCGTTGACGATGTTCTGGAGCGGGAACTCCGGCTGGGGGGTGAGCTCGCCGCAGGTGCCAGGGTGGATGTGGGCCGGCATGTTCGGGTGGCCCGCCGGGTTCACGTCGACGTCGACACGGGTCGTGCCGCTGCCAACGGCGGTCAGGGTGACCGTGCCGGACACGCCCGAGTCGTTCAGGGTGTGGAGGGTCAGGCTGCGGGTCGCCGCGCTCGACGCCGAGCAGGCGGTGAGGATGACGAGCAGGGGGGCGGCGAGGAGCCGTCGGGTCCGGAGTTCCATGGCGCCGTGATGCTCGACCGTGGAGCCGTGCGCCGGCCATGGGACTTTCGATCACCGGGCGGCAAGTAGTACCAAGGGCGGGTGGTGCCTCGCGCGCGCATGCGCGACCCTGCCATGCGTGGTGACCACCAACCTCCTGGCCAGCCTCGCGGCCCGAGGCCGTCGGCGACGGGGGATCGTCCGCGGCTGGCGCCCGAGCCTCCGGGCATCGGTCCTGGCGGCGAGCGCCCTCCTCATCATCGTGCTCGCGGTCGCGATCGCAAGCAACGTGGCCGATCACCTGCGCGACACCGCCGTTGGCTCGGCCGAACGAAACGTGGAGTCCATCGTCCGCGGCTACGTCGACCCGATCCTCGACGCTGACAGCCTCGGCATCGACGCCAGCGTCGACCCCGCGATCCGCAACCAGCTGATGCGGCTGCCGGCCGCCGACGACATCCGCCGCATCAACGTCGTCACCCGCGACGGCCGCGTCCTCTACTCGACCGAGGCGAGCCTGCAGGGAGAACGCGTCTCGATCGACGCGAACCTTGCCCGTGCCTTCGCCGGCCTCACGACCCCTCGGGTCGCCGAGCGCGGCCCCGCGGACCGCCGGCCCAACCTGTTGCCGGATCGCTATGTCGAGGTCTTCGTGCCGATCCACGGCACCGCGGACGGCAGCCCGATCGGCGTCTTCGACGTCTATCTCAACGCCCGCCTCATCGACGCCGCCGTCATGGAGACGCGGCGCGACGTGTTCATCATCACCCTCGGCGCCGGTGCTGCCCTGCTCGCACTGCTGTGGCTCGCCTTCAGCGGTGCATCCCGGCGGCTCACCGTGCAGAATCGCCGCCTCGTCGGGCTCAACCAGCGGCTCAACCGCGTGACCGATGACCTCCGGCAGAGCGAGGCGCGCTTCCGCTCCCTCGTCCAGAACTCCTCGGACGTCGTGGTGGTGCTCGCCGCCGACGGCCGCGTGACGTACGAGTCGGACGCCGTCCGCGGCGTCCTCGGCCTCGACCCGGTCGACCGGCAGGGCCGGCCGTTCGAGGACCACGTCCACCCCGAGGACGTCGGCTGGGTCCGATCGGCGCTGTACAGCCTGCCCGGCCACGAGGGACGGCAGCAGAGCGCGCAGCTCCGGATGCGGCATGCCGACGGCAGCTGGCGCTGGGTGGAGGTGATCGCCCAGGACCGGTCGCACGATCCCGCCATCGGCGGCGTGGTGCTCAACTTCCGCGACGTCACCGACCGGAAGCGGCTCGAGGACCAGCTCCAGCACGAGGCGTTCCACGATCCGCTCACCGGCCTCGCCAACCGGGCGCTCTTCGCCGATCGCGTGACCCACGCGCTCGCGCGGGCCGCGCGCGGCCCGGTGGACCAGCTCGCCGTCCTGTTCACGGATCTCGACGACTTCAAGCTCGTCAACGACTCCCTCGGCCACGCCGCCGGCGACGAGCTGCTCACCGCCGTGGGGGAGCGGATCCGGGCCTGCCTGCGCCGCCAGGACACGGCCGCGCGCCTCGGTGGTGACGAGTTCGGCATCCTGGTCGAGGATGCGTCGGCCGAAAAGGCAGAGGAAGTCGCGCTGCGCATCCTCGACGCGCTGCGCCAGCCTTTCAGCCTGGCGGCACGCCAGATCTTCCTGCAGGCGAGCATCGGCACTGCGCTCGGCGGCGGGTTGGGGAGCGCGGTGACCGCCGAAGAGCTGCTCCGCAACGCCGACGTGGCGATGTACACCGCGAAGTCACGGGGCAAGGGGAGGCACGAGTTCTACGAGGCGCGGATGCACGCGTCGGCGCTCCATCGGCTCGAGCTGCGCGAGCGGCTCGAAACAGCGCTCGAAGCCGAGGAGTTCGTCGTCCACTACCAGCCGGTCGTCGACCTGAGAAGCGGCGAGATCGCGGGCGTCGAGGCCCTCGTCCGGGGGCGACAGCCGACCGGCCGGCTCGCGCTGCCCGCCGAGTTCATCCCGCTCGCCGAGGAGACCGGCCTGATCGTGCCGCTCGGGCAGTGGGTCCTCGACGAGGCGTGCCGCCAGGCACGTGCCTGGCACGCGGAGGTCGCCGGGCCACTGTCGATGGCGGTCAACGTCGCCTCGCGTCAGCTCCAGGATCCCGCATTCACATCCAGCCTCGCCGCGACCGTGCGCCGCTCCGGCGCGCGCCCCGGGGACCTGGTGCTCGAGCTCACCGAGAGCGCGCTGCTCGACGATGGCGACACGACGGCGGCCTCGATCGCGGGGATGAAGGAGCTCGGCGTGCGGATCGCGCTCGACGACTTCGGCACGGGCTATTCCTCACTGAGCCATCTCCGCCGCTTCCCGATCGACATGCTGAAGATCGACCGCTCGTTCGTGAACGGCATCGACGGCGAGGACGACGGCGAGCGAGCGCTCGTCCATTCGATCATCCGGCTCGCCCGCTCGCTCGAGCTCGAGACGGTCGCCGAGGGTGTCGAGCGACCGGAGCAGGTGGTCCGCCTGCGCGCCCTCGGCGCTCGCCTCGGGCAGGGCTTCCACTTCGCACGCCCGATGGATCCGGCGGACCTCTCCGCCCTTCTCCGAAGCCGGGGCCGCCTCGCCGGCTAGTCCCGCCCCCTGCGCAGCGCCCGGCCGGGGCGTGCGCCGGTGTGACGCCCGCCATCCACCACGAGCGTCCCGCTCACGGCCACGAACGTGATCCCGGTCGGCAGGCGTCGCGGCTCGTCGACGGTCGCGTTCGCGCGGACCCGGGCAGGGTCGAAGACCACGAGGTCGGCGGCCAGCCCATCGGCGATGCGCCCACGGCGCACGAGGCCAAGCCGGGCCGCCGGGGCGCCGGTCATGCGGTGGACCGCCGCCTCGAGGCTGAGGAGACCCTCGTCGCGGACGAACTGGCCGAGCACGCGCGGGTAGGAGCCATACGTGCGGGGTGCCGGCTTGGCTCCGAAGAAGGTGGAGTCGGTGCCGATCATGGCCCCCGGATGGCTCAGGAAGCGGCGGATGCCATCGGTCCATGGCCCCGAGGTCACCTGCATGACGCCGAGGTGCTCGGCCAGCAGGAGATCGCAGATCACGTCGACCGCGTCGTGGCCGGTGTCGCGCATGACGTCCGCCACCGTGTGCGACTCCCAGCGCAGGTGTGCGGGATCCGTGAACGCGCCAAGGCGGACGTCGGCCCAGCCGGCGGTCGAGGCGTAGGCGGCGCCGCGCTCGCCCAGCTCGGTACGCAGCCGCCGGCGGACGGCGACGTCGGCGAGACGCTCCTTCAACGCCCGCGGCCCATCCGCCTGGATCCAGGGCGGGAGCTGGATGAGGAGCCGCGTCGACGCCCATTCGGATGGATACATGTCGAACGTGACATCGAGGCCCCCGGCGCGGGCGTCGTCGACCAGGGCCAGCAGCTGCTCGGGTGGCCCGGGATGCGTCGCTCGGTGGTAGAAGTGCGTGATGTGCGACGGCCCCTCGCCGCGTCGGCCGATCTCGATCGCCTCGCGGAAGGGGTCGAGGAAGCGGTCGCCGAGCGGGTAGCGGACATGCGTGTGGTAGATGCCTCCGCCGCGCGCGGCCTCGTTCGTGAGCTCGGCCAGCTCAGCGGTCGATGCGAACGAGCCCGGCGGGTAATCGAGACCGGAGGAGACGCCGAACGCCCCCGCCTCCATCGCCTCGCGGAGCATGGCGCGCATCGTAGAGAGCTCCGCCGCCGACGCGGCGCGGTCGCCCCACCCAACGCTGCCGATGCGCAGGGCGCTGTTCCCGACGAGCATGCCGACGTTCACGGCCTGGCCGCGGTCGTATCGGTCAAGGTAGGACGCGACCGTGTCCCAGTCGTAGGCGATCTCCGGCCGACCGTCGAGCCCCGCGTTGAGCTCCACGAATGCCGCGAGGTCCTCGTGCCGCGCGAAGGGCGCGTAGCCATTGCCGTCCACGCCCACGATCTCGCTCGTGACGCCCTGGTGCACCTTCGGCTCATGCCGAGGGTCGGCGAGGATCGCCAGCCCGCCGTGCGAATGAAGGTCGATGAACCCCGGTGCGACCACGAGCCCGTCCGCATCGATCGTCCGCTCCGCGGCCGGGACTGGATCACCGGGACCGACGAGGCGGATCGCGCCGTCGGCGACGTGGACCGTGCCGGCACGTGCCGGCGCACCGGTCCCATCGACGATGCGCCCGCCGACGATCAGCAGCTCGGCGGCGGCGCTCACGTCGTGGGAGGGCCGTCGAGGCGCCGCCCGCGCACCCAGGCCGCCCGAACCTGGTCGCGATGGGTGCGGAACATGAGGCGAGACGCGATGTCCTGTGCCTCGTCGTCCGGGTCGGCGGGCGGCAGCGGGACGCCGGGCAGCGGCTCGGTGAGCGACGGGTCGACGAGGATGAGGTCGGCCTCCTTGCCGACCTCGATCGAGCCGATGGCCTCGCCGAGTCCCAGGGCGGTGGCACCTCCCAGGCTGCCAAGCGCCAGCCACTCGAGCGGGGTGCAGGGTGGCTCGGGGTCGAAGAGCATCGCCCGGCGGCCGTTCTGGGTGTAGGCGCCGGCGCGCATCGTCGCGAACAGCGACACGTCCGGCCCCGCGGCGACGTCCGATCCGAGGCCGATCGAGAGACCGGCCGCGAGGTAGCGGCCGAGCGGCATGGCGCCCGACGCGAGGAACAGGTTGGACGCCGGGCAATGCGCCACGCGGGTCTCCGATTCGGCGAGCCGCGCGATCTCGCGATCGGAGAGGTGGATGGCATGCGCGAGGATCGAGCGGGGTCCGAGGCCACCGGCGCGGTCGTAGACATCGGTGTAGTCGACGGCGTCGGGGAACAGCCGGGCGACCTCCTCGATCTCGCCGCGGTCCTCCGCGAGATGGGTCTGCCAGTACGTGCCGGTCTCGCGGGCGAGGGCCGCGGACTGGCGCAGCATCTCCGGCGAGCATGAGACGGCGAAGCGGGGCGTGACCGCGTACCGGAGCCGCCCGCGGTCACGGCCGTGCCAGCGGGTGATGAGATCGGCCGTCTGCCGCAGCGAGGCGGCGAGCACTTCCGCATCGCCGAGGGATGGGTCGTAGCGCAGGCGGTCCATCATCACCTTGCCGATGACGGCACGGATGCCGTGCGCCTCTGCGGCCGCGAACGCCGCGTCGATGCTCGCCTCGTAGACGGCACCGTAGAGGACGGTGGTCGTGGTGCCGGCGGCCGCGAACGCACGGTATGCGAGGGGAGCCAGACGTTCGGCGGTTGGCCGGTCGAATGCACGCTCGAGCGGGAAGATGTAGCGCTCGAGCCAGGTCAGGAGATGAAGGCCGGCGCCCCGTCCGGCGTTCGGAAGCTGCGGGAGGTGGGCGTGCAGGTCGACCATGCCCGGCATGAGGACCCAGGGGCGCACGTCGATTTCCGCCGGCCCTGCCGCCGCATCGGTGACCGGAGACCAGCGCCCGACGGCGCTGAAGCGACCGGCGCTGTCCACCGCGACCCGCGCATCGGTCTCCCACCGGTGGCCGCCGCCGGCTAGCGGGGTGAGCAGACGTGCCCGGAGCGTGAACGGACCCTTGCCCGGGAGGGACGGCGTGGCCGGCATGCGGCGATGCTACCCGCTGCGCAGTAGGCTCAGACCCACATGAGCGGCACGATCGGAGCGGTGATCCTCGCGGCGGGGGAGGGCCGACGATTCGGTGGGCGGAAGCAGCTTGCCGAGATCGACGGCCGGTCGATGCTCGAGCACGTCATCGACCGTGCCACCGCTGCCGGCCTCGAGCCGGTGGTGGCCGTCGTGCCCGTCTGGCTGACGCGGCCCGCGCGCCTCGCGGACCCGCGCATCAGGTGGATTCGCAATCCGTACCCCGAGCGCGGCATGAGCCACTCCCTGCGACTCGGCTTCGGGGCCCTGCCGCCGAGCGTGGGAGCGGCGATCGTGCTGCTGGGCGACCAGCCGACGGTGCCACGCTCGCAGATCGAGGCGGTGATCGCGGCGCGCGGCGATCGTCCCCTCATCGCGACCCGCGTCGACGGCCACGCGGCGCCGCCGGTGCTCGTGGAGGCGAGCCATTTCGACATCGTGGAGGCCGTGACCGGGGACGAGGGCCTGCGCGGCCTGCTGGCTGCGCATCCGGAGTGGGTCAGCCACGTCACGATGGCCGACCCGGCCCTTGACGTCGACACGCCCGCCGACCTCGAGGCGCTCCGTGACCGCTAGAATCGGTCACATGTTCGATTCCGGCCGGCTCGTGAGCGCTCGATGACGATCGAGCGCGTGACGGCGGCCGACGTTGCCGAGGACGAGCGGGCGCTCGAGTCCACCGTTCGCCCGCGACGGCTCGACGAGTTCGCGGGCCAGGACCGGGTCAAGGAGAACCTCGCGATCCTCATCGACGCCGCCCGGCACCGCGAGGAGCCGGTCGATCACGTCCTCCTCTACGGGCCGCCCGGGCTCGGCAAGACGACGCTCGCGAATATCGTGGCCGCCGAGATGGGCGCCCAGATCCGCACGACTTCCGGCCCCGCCATCGAGCGCGCCGGTGACCTGGCCGCCATCCTCACCGGGCTCGGCAAGGGCGACGTCCTGTTCATCGACGAGATCCATCGGCTGAGCCACGCCGTCGAGGAGATCCTCTACCCGGCGATGGAGGACTATGCGCTCGACCTCGTGCTCGGCAAGGGACCGGGTGCGCGGACGGTGCGCCTCCAGATCGAGCACGTGACGGTGATCGGCGCGACGACCCGGGTGGGCAGCATCACGGGCCCGCTCCGCGACCGCTTCGGCGTCACCTACCGCCTCGACTACTACACGCAGCCGGAGCTGGAGCGGATCCTCCGGCGGTCGGCGGGCCTGCTCGACGTCACCCTGGCCGATGACGCCGCGGCGCTCGTCGCACGCCGCTCGCGCGGCACGCCGCGCATCGCGAACCGCCTCCTCAAGCGCGTTCGTGACTACGCCCAGGTTCGAGGTGGTGGCGACGGCGCGGTCAGCGTCGAGCTCGCCGGCGACGCGCTTGGCCTGCTCGAGATCGACGACCGCGGCCTCGACGCGATGGATCGGCAGCTCCTGCGCGCGATGGCGGACCACCACGCTGGCGGGCCAGTCGGGCTCGCCACGATGGCGGCGACCGTGTCCGAGCCGATCGAGACCATCGAGGACGTCGTGGAGCCGTACCTCATGCAGATCGGCTTCCTGGCACGCACGCCGCGTGGCCGGCAGCTCACGCCGGGTGGTTGGGAGCACCTCGGCCTGACACCGCCCTCGAGTGCCGCGCCATCGGTCCAGCCCGGCCTCTTCGACGCCTGACGCCGCCGCGCGAAAAACCCCGTCACGACGAAGGGTCGCGGACTACGATCCGCGCTGGTGCCACCGGGACCGCCCGGCGGGCCGTACGGAGGAGGTTCACATTGGTGGACACGACCGCCCAGCCCAGCGCCCGCAACGAAGAGCCGGCCGAGTCCGGGCTCGCGGGATTCTTCCACTTCCGGGAGCGGGGGACCGACTTCGGGACCGAGGTGCGCGCCGGCCTGACCACGTTCATGGTCATGGCGTACATCCTCTTCCTCAATGGCGCGATCCTCACGGCGGGATTCGCCGCCCTGGGGAAGGCGGACGCGCACTGGGATCTCGCCACCATCGCGGCCGGCACGGCGCTCGTTGCCGGGGTGATGACGATCATCATGGGCATCGTCGCGAACTACCCGTTTGCGCTCGCGGCGGGGCTCGGCATCAACGCGATCGTCGCCTTTTCGCTCACCGGGCGGGGTCTCTCGGCGGCCGGTGCGATGGGCGTCATCGTCATCGAGGGCATCCTCGTCACGATCGCCGTCCTCGTTGGTCTCCGCGAGGCGATCATGGATGCCGTCCCGGTCTCGCTGAAGCGCGCGATCGGCGTCGGCATCGGCCTGTTCATCCTGTTCATCGGCTTCGCCAATGGCGGGCTGATCAAGTCGAACGCACCGGCCACGCTGGTGACGGTATCGTTCCCGACCGAGCCGGCGCAGTGGGTATTCCTGGCCGGGCTTCTGATCACCATCGTCCTCTACGTGATGCGCATCAAGGCGGCGCTCGTCATCAGCATCCTCGTCACCACGATCATCGCCCTCATCGTCGGGGTGGCGAAGTTCCCGGCGAGCAGTGACCTCATCGCGACGCCGAGGTTCGACACGCTCGGCCAGTTCGACATCGGCCAGGTGTTCAGCGTCCTGCCGATCGTCACCGCGCTGCTCGTGATCTTCGCGATCATGCTGACCGACTTCTTCGACACGATGGGCACGGTGACCGGCGTGGCCGCCGAGGCCGGGCTCGCCCGTCCCGATGGCTCGGTGCCGGGGGTCGGCCGTGCACTGCTCGTCGATTCCCTCGCGGCGGTCGCGGGTGGGGCCGCCGGTGTGAGCTCGAACACGACCTACATCGAGTCCGCCGCGGGCGTGGCCGATGGAGGCCGGACCGGCCTGACCTCGGTGACAACCGGCGTGCTGTTCCTGCTCGCCATCTTCCTGTCGCCGATCGCGCTCATCGTGCCATCGGCGGCGACCGCGCCGGCCCTCGTCCTGGTCGGCTACCTCATGTTCACGCTCATCAAGGACATCCCGGTCGCGGATGTCGAGGAGGGCCTGCCGGCGCTCCTCACGATGATCCTGATGCCGCTGACGTACGACATCACGGTCGGCATCGGTGCCGGCTTCATCAGCTGGGTGCTCATCAAGCTGGTGCGCGGCAAGACCTCCGAGATCCACTGGCTCATGTGGGTCGTGGCGATCGCGTTCCTCGTCTTCTTCGCACAGGACTGGATCACGAGCGTCATCAAGTAGCTCCACCCGGACCGATGGCGCCCGGCCGGGCAACCCGGCCGGGCGCTACGCTGTCCGGCACCGATGGACGATCCGACCGCCGCGCGGCGCCTTCGCGTCGACGACTTCGACTACGAGCTGCCGCGCGCGGCGATCGCCCAGACGCCGGCCGAGCCGCGCGATGCGTCACGGCTGCTCGTCCTCGACCGCACGGCCTCGTTGCCGGGCGAGCCCACCCTCCATCACGCCACGTTTCGCGAGATCGGGGAGTGGCTCGACCCGGGTGACCTGCTCGTCGTCAACGACAGCCGCGTCATTCCCGCCCGGCTCCGAGGCCGACGGCCCACCGGAGGCGCGGCCGAGGTGCTCGCCCTGCGCCCGGTCGACGACGACCCGCTGAGCTGGCTGGCCCTCGTGCGACCCTCGCGGCGGCTGGCGGTCGGCGCAGCGATCGAGGTCGCCGGCGGCGAGCTCATCGTCGTAGGGCCACCGAATCTCGACGGAACGCGCGTCGTCACCTTTCCGCGCGACCCACTGGCGGTGATGGCCGCCGCGGGCGAGATGCCGCTCCCGCCCTACATCCACGACCGATCGGCGCCGGCGGATCGGTACCAGACCGTGTACGCGGAGCCGCCCGGCTCGGCCGCGGCCCCCACCGCCGGCCTCCATTTCACGCCGCAGCTGCTCGCGTCGCTCGCCGCGGCGGGGATCGACAGGGCCTCGGTGACGCTCCACGTGGGTCTCGACACGTTTCGGCCACTCGAGGGCGCGTTCGTCGACGAGCACGGCATCCATCGCGAGTGGTACGAGGTCCCGTCCGCCACCGCGCGGGCCGTGGCGACGACACGCGCCGCCGGCCGGCGGGTCGTGGCGGTCGGAACGACCAGCACCCGGGTCCTCGAAACCACGGCACGCGATGCCAGGCCGGCCGGCTGGAGCGACCTCTACGTCACGCCCCCGTTCCCGTTCCACGCGGTCGATGCGCTCGTCACGAACTTCCACCTGCCGCGGAGCTCATTGCTGCTCCTCGTCACGGCGTTCGTCCAGCACGGGATGCCAGCGGGAACCGCTGCGCTGGCGGCGCGCGACACGCTCATCGCCGCCTATCGGGCCGCGCTGGCCGCGGACTATCGGTTCTTCAGCTTCGGGGACGCGATGCTCATCGTGTGAGCGCGGCTCAGCGGTAGAGTGGACCTCGCAGGCCGAGCGGGTCGCTGTCGCGCGGGTCCGAGCTCGCGGATTCCTCGGCTGCGCCCAGCTCGCCGAGGTTGAGCACCTCTTCCTCGTCCTGTGTGCCGGACCCGTTCGTCTCGCTCGGCGCCGCAGACGGTCGACGGAACGGGCCAATCGGCAGGCCGAGCCCGCGCTCACGGGGCCGCTGCCGCTCGACCCCGTTCGAGCCGTCGCCCGTCGGCGCCACTGCCGCCGGCGCGGCCTCCACCGGTGACGGCTCCGGCTCGGAGGCAGGCTCGCCGACCACTGCGCTCGTGTCGGTGTCCGCCATCGCGTCTGTTGCCCCTGCCTCGGACTCGACCTCGACGGCCGGCGCGAGGGCTGCGGGGCGATCGTCCGGAGCCGCGGCCTCCTGCTGCTCGACGATCGTCTCGGCGGCCTCCGCCGCTTCCGGCTCATCTGGTGGTGTGGCGACCTCGTCCTCGGCCGCGGCCTGCGGTGCGGCCTCGCTTGTCGCGCGGATGGGCTGCGGTTCGGCAGCCGGCGCCGGCGCGGTCACCATCGGCGGTGGCACCGCGGGGCGTCCCGTCGGCGCGACCATCTCGACGTCGGTGCCGGCCTCGGGAGGCACGGCCGGCGTGACGGCCGGGACCACGCGAAGCGGCTCACGTCGAACCGGAACCTCCTCCTGGGCCGCCTGCCAGCCGGCCGGCTCGGCCATCACGGCGCACACCTTGGCGATGTCGCAGAGAGCCGCGCCGAGCTCGGGCGCATCGGTCTCGGCCTCGAAGCCGGGCCGTGCCAGGCGGAGCCACCAGCGAGTCCGATGCTCGAGGGCCCAGACGCGGTAGGTCTCGCTGCGCAGGTCCACCCCTCGGACGGCCTGCCAGGGCCAGAGGCGGGCGGTGAAGCCGTACCGGGCGGACGAGCCGCCGCGCGGGGCGTACCAGCCATCGACCAGGCCGACCTCGGTCGCGACGAGCACGCGGCGCTCTTCGTCCTGGCCGCGCTGGGGATCGACCGCGTACAGCGCGATCTCGTCGATGCCCAGCGTCGCGAGCTGCGCCGCGATCCATTCCCGGAGCTCGTCGTTCAGGTATGGCATCCGCGGCCATTCGGCCATCCGTACCACGACCGTACCTCGTGCGAGATGGGAAAGCCTATCCTCTCGCCGATGACTGCGCATCCCCCCAATGTTGTGAACGCGACCTCGCCGCCGATCCGCTTCAGCTCCCGCCCGACGAGCGTCGGTCGGGCTCGGCTCGGGCGCCTGGAGACCGCCCACGGGGTCATCGACACGCCGCAGTTCATGCCGGTCGGGACCCAGGCGACGGTCAAGGCGCTGACCCCCGGCGACCTGCGCCGCGCCGGGACGCAGATCATCCTCGGCAACACGTACCACCTGAGCCTGCGACCCACCGCGGAGCGCATCGCCCGCCTTGGCGGCCTCCATGCGTTCATGGGCTGGGACGGACCGATCCTCACCGATTCCGGTGGATTCCAGGTCTTCAGTCTCGCCGACCGGCGCCGCGTCGACGACGATGGCGTGACGTTCGCCAGCCACCTTGACGGAACGGAGCATCGGCTCACGCCAGAGCGGGCCATACAGATCCAGGAGCTGCTCGGCAGCGACATCGCAATGGCCCTCGACGAGCTCGTCGATCCAGGCCTGCCCACCGACGACGTTGCAGCGGCGATGGAGCGGACCCACCGTTGGGCGGCGCGCTGCCTCGACGCCCGGACGCGTCCCGCGATGGCGCTGTTCGGGATCATGCAGGGCGGCGTCGACCCGGGGCTGCGGGCGGCTTCGGCCCGTGCCATCGCCGGCATGCCCTTCGACGGCCTGGCAATCGGCGGCCTGTCGGTGGGGGAGTCGAAGGCGGAGATGGCCGCCATGCTGGATGTCATCGCCGGGACGCTGGGCGACGACGCTCGTGTTCGCTACCTCATGGGCGTGGGCTCGCCGCTCGACTTCTTCAGCGCCGTCGAGCGCGGCATCGACCTGTTCGACTGCGTGCTCCCGACCCGCGTCGCCCGCAATGGCCAGCTGTGGACGAGCGAGGGCAGGCTCAACCTGCGCAACGCGCGCTTCCAGGACGACCCCGGACCCATTGACCCGAGCTGTCGATGCGAGGCGTGCACGAACCACTCGCGCGCCTACCTGGCGCACCTCTTCCGGGCCGATGAGCTGCTGGCATATCGCCTCGCATCGGTCCACAACGTCACCTATACTCTGTCCCTGATGGCGAACATCCGTTCGGTGTTGGTCGACGGATCGTTCGACTCGCTGCGCGACGACGTGGCGGCTCAGTACCGGCGCGAACCGGGCGCGGTTCGCTAAGCCGCCGGTAACGGACCGATAAGGTTCGCCGGCGCAGGATGCGGAGGCCTCGGTCGGCCACCGGCAGATGGAGGATCGAGCCAGATGGGGAGCCGAAATCGACCTCGCCACCAGGAGAAGCGTAAGCCGAAGGGCGGCGTGAAGGCGGCGAAGCAGCCGCCGGCAGCGCCGGCGTACGAACCGCCGATGTCTGTCGAGGTGATCAAGCCCCGGCGCAAGCCGCGCAGCGAGGAGCCGGACGCGGAGGAGTGACCCCCTCGCCGCCGGCGCAGACGATGGAAGGAGTCTACTGACCCATGGACGCTCCGGCGGCCACCGCCCAGGCCCCCACCCCGGCCCAGAAGAACGGCGAGCGCAGTCGCGCCGTCGATGCGGCCATCCTCCAGATCGAGAAGCAGTTCGGCCGCGGCGCGATCATGCGCCTCGGTGACCGCGACGCCCAGAACGTGGAGGCGATCTCGACCGGCTCGGTGGCGCTCGACCTGGCGCTCGGCGTCGGCGGCGTGCCGCGGGGCCGGATCACGGAGATCTACGGTCCCGAGTCGAGCGGCAAGACGACGCTCTGCTACCACGTCATCGGAAACGCACAGGCGAACGGCGGCGTGGCCGCCTTCATCGACGCCGAGCATGCCCTCGACCCGGGCTACGCGAAGAACGTGGGCGTCAACGTTGACGATCTCCTCGTCAGCCAGCCCGACACCGGGGAGCAGGCGCTCGAGATCGCCGAGACCCTCATCCGCTCGGGCGGCGTCGACGTGGTCGTGATCGACTCGGTGGCGGCACTCGTGCCGCGAGCCGAGATCGAAGGGGAGATGGGCGACAGCTTCGTCGGCCTCCAGGCGCGGCTCATGAGCCAGGCCCTGCGCAAGCTGACGGGGGCAGTGAATCGGTCCAAGACGGCCCTCGTCTTCACGAACCAGCTGCGTGAGAAGATCGGCGTCATGTTCGGCAACCCCGAGACGACACCCGGCGGCAAGGCACTGAAGTTCTACGCCAGCGTGCGCATGGACATCCGGCGCATCGAGACGCTCAAGACCGGCACCGATGCCATCGGCTCGCGGACGCGCGTCAAGGTCGTGAAGAACAAGGTCGCATCGCCGTTCCGGATCGCCGAGTTCGACATCATGTACAACGAGGGCATCAGCCGGGAGGGTGGCCTGCTCGACGTCGGGATCGCGGCCGGCGTGCTGGCCAAGACCGGGGCCTGGTTCAACTACGGCGATACGCGCCTCGGCCAGGGTCGCGAGAACGCGCGCGACTTCCTGAAGACCAACCCGGAGATCGCCAAGAAGATCGAGGACGAGATCCGCGGCAAGGTCGCGAGCATCGACGTCGGCGTGGAGGGCATCAGCGAAGCCGAGTGACCGCGACCGGCGAGCATGCCTGATCGGCCGCCCCGCCCGCCGAAGGAGCCGCCCGGCCCGAACCAGGCGCTCGAGATCGCGGCGCGCTTTCTCGGCACGCGGCCCCGTACGCGGTGGGAGGTCGGCCGGCGGCTGACCCGCGCGGGCGTGAGCGCCGAGGTGGCGGAGGCCACGCTCGGGCGACTTGCGCAGCTCGGGCTGGTCGACGATGCCGACTTCGCGCGCTGGTGGCACGCGCAGCGCGACCGGCATAGCCCGCGCGGCCGGCGGATGCTCGAGGCTGAGCTGCGCGCGAAGGGCGTGCCGCGCGAGGTGATCGAGCTGCTGCGCGAGAGCGAGCCGCAGCGCGGCCCGGACGACGCCGCATTGCCGCTGACCGAGGAGGAGCGCGCAGCGGTCGCGCTCGAGACGCACCTTCGCGGGAAGCCGGTGCCGACCGACCCGAAGGCACTCCAGCGGATTGGCATGTTCCTCATGCGCCGCGGCTTCGACCCGGCGATCGCCCGATCCACGATTCGGGCTCGGGTGGCCGCTGACGGCGCGTCGGACGACATGGGCGATGTCGAGGACCAGGCCGTCGCACCCGGCTGACGATCGCGACCAGCTAGGCTAGCCGTCATGCGCTACGCCCTCATGTCCGAGCCCCAGCAGGGACTCGCGTACGTCGAGATCCTCGCCCTTGCGCGGGCCGTCGAGTCGGCGCCGGCGCTCGGCGCCTATTTCCGCTCCGACCACTACGGCTCGTTTCCCGGGCCGAGCGACGAGCCGACGACCGATGCCTGGGCGACGCTGGCCGGGCTCGCCCGCGAGACGTCCCGGATCGGGCTGGGGACGCTGGTGAGCCCAGTGACGTATCGCCTGCCCGGGAACCTCGCGAAGGTGGTGGCAACGGTCGACGAGATGAGCGGCGGCCGGGTCGAGCTGGGCCTCGGGGCGGGATGGCACGCACGCGAGCATGCGGCCCATGGCATCGCCTTCCCGCCGCTGCCCGAGCGTTACGACATGCTCGAGGAGACGCTGGCGATCATCCACGGCCTGTGGCGCGAACCGGATGGCTGGTCCTACGAGGGCGCGCACTGGCAGGTCCGCGACGCGGCGTTTCGGCCGCGTCCGCAGCGGGGACCCGGGCGCCCCCATCCGCCGCTCATCCTCGGCGGCGAGGGCGGCCCCAGGTTCGCGGCGCTCGCGGCCCGCTTTGCCGACGAGGTGAACATCGTATCCGCGACGCCGGAGCGGGTTCGGGCGGCGTACGGGCGCGTCCGGGAGGCCTGCGCCGAGATCGGGCGCGACCCCGACGAGCTGACGTACTCGGCCATGACCGGGGTGCTCGTGGCCGAGACGGACAATGACCTCGCACAGCGCATCCATGCCCAGATCGCCTTCACGGCGGAGGGCGGATCCGACGGCGGAACGGACGCCGAGGCATGGCTGGCGGAGCGCCGCATGCGCTGGGTGATCGGGACGTCGGAGCAGGCACGGGCGAGGATCGAGCTGCTCGCCGAGGCGGGCGTCGAGCGCCTCATGCTCCAGGATTTCCTGCCACGCGACCTCGACATGGTGGCCGAGATCGGGCGCGTCGCGGCGGGCTAGGCGGGCAGCGGGCGACCCCGTCGATCTGCGCTACACTCCGACCTTCGGGACCCGGCTCGTCCGGAGCCCACCAACGCTGACATGACCGATGCGCCGCCCGCGGCGCACAGACACTGCCCATCCGGGGCTCCATCGACGGGAGGGAGCCGATGCCTGATCCGCTCGTCGCCATCGTGGCGCTCGTCGCGCTGCTCGTCGGCGTGGTGCTGGGGTTTGTCGGGCGGCGGATCGTCGCCTCGGGCGCCGTCAAGCACGCCGATTCGTACGCGGCGCGCATCGTCGCCGAAGCGCGCGCCAAGCAGAAGGAGATCGTCCTCGAGGGGAAGGACGAAGCGCTTAGCGCGCAGCGCACGGCCGAGGAGGAGGCGCGCGCCAAGCGTGCCGATCTCCAGCGCCAGGAGCGGCTGCTCCTCGACCGCGCGGAGTCGCTCGATCGCAAGCTCGAGGGCCTGGAGCGTCGCGAGGCGGCGTTCGAGGTGCGCCAGCGTGACGTCGAGACCGAACGCGCCCAGCTCGCCGAGCTCCAGGAACGGCAGCTGGCCGAGCTGGAGCGCGTCGGCGGCCTCTCGGTGGCGGAGGCGCGCGAGCGCCTGATCGGCCAGATCGTCGACGAGGCGCAGGCCGAGGCCGCCCACCGGGTGCGGGAGATCGAGCGCCACGCGACCGAGGAAGGGGAGGAACGCGCGCGCCGGGTGCTGACCACCGTCATGCAGCGCATCGCATCCGAGCACACCTCGGAGGCGACCGTGACGGTCGTCCAGCTGCCGAACGAGGAGATGAAGGGTCGGATCATCGGGCGTGAGGGCCGCAATATCCGCGCCCTCGAGCAGGCGACCGGGGTCGACCTCATCATCGACGACACCCCGGAGGCGGTCGTCCTTTCCGGCTTCGATCCCGTTCGCCGGGAGGTGGCGCGCATGACCCTCATCAAGCTCATGAGCGACGGCCGCATCCATCCGGGCCGGATCGAGGAGACCGTGGCCAAGTGCCGCGCCGAGATGGAGGTCGTCATGCGCCAGGCTGGTGAGCAGGCGGCGTATGACGCCGGCGTGCCGGGCCTGCATCCGGAGCTGATCAAGCTCCTCGGGCGACTGAAGTACCGAACCAGCTACGGCCAGAACGTGCTCGACCACTGCATCGAGACCGCGCGCCTGTCCGGCCTGCTCGCGGCGGAGATTGGCGCGAACATCAATGAGAGCAAGAAGGGCGGACTGCTCCATGACATCGGCAAAGCGGTCGACCACGAGGTCGAGGGGCCGCACGCCGCGATCGGTGGCGACATCGCCCGCCGCTACGGGGTGAATGCCATCGTCTGCAACGCGATCGCGGCGCACCACCAGGAGGCGGAGCAGGAGAGCACGGAGGCGACCGTGGTCCAGATCGCGGACGCCATCAGCGCCTCGCGACCGGGCGCGCGCGGGGAGAGCCTCGACAACTACGTGAAGCGCCTCGACGACCTCCAGCAGATCGCGCTGAGCTTCCCGGGCGTCGAGCGCTGCTACGCGATCCAGGCCGGGCGCGAGATCCGCATCCTCGTTCGGCCGGAGGACATCGACGACCTCGCCTCGAGCCGCCTGGCGCGCGACGTGGTGCGCAAGATCGAGGACGAGCTCCAGTACCCGGGACAGATCAAGGTCACGGTCATCCGCGAGACGCGCGCGATCGACTACGCCAGGTGAGCCCGACCCGGGCGGGGCTGCGCGTCCTCCTCATCGGCGACATCATCGGCAAGCCGGGCCGGGTGGCGGTCGCCCACACGCTGCCCGAGCTGCGCGCTGAGCTCGAGGTCGATCTGGTCGTCGCCAACGGCGAGAACGTGGCGGCCGGGATGGGCCTGACCCCGTCGTTGGCCGAGGAGCTGCTGCGAAGCGGGATCGACGTCATCACCAGCGGCAACCACATCTGGGACAAGCGCGAAATCTACGACTACCTCGACGGGGATCGCCCCGTCCTGCGCCCGCTGAACTATCCCCACGACGCACCGGGCCGGGGCTGGACCATCGCGCACGCGGCCGACGGGACCGAGGTCGCGGTGATCAACGTCATGGGTCGGGTCTTCATGAACCAGCTCGACTCCCCGTTCGCGGCCATGGACACACTCCTCGACGAGGCCGCCGAGCCGCTGCCGCCGGTCCGCCTGGTCGACTTCCATTGCGAGATCACCTCCGAGAAGAACGCCATGGGCTGGTACCTCGACGGGCGGGTGACCGGCGTGGTCGGCACGCATACCCATGTGCCGACCGCGGATGCGCGGCTGCTGCCCAAGGGCACCGCCTACATCAGCGACATCGGCATGACCGGGCCGCGCGACTCGATCATCGGGTTCGCCATCGAGACGGTCATCCCGCGCTTCACCCAGCACCTGCCAACCCGCTTCCAGGTCGGCACCGGGCCGGTCAGCCTGAACGCGGTGCTCATCGAGGCCGATCGGGCCAGCGGCAGGTCGCTCGGCATCACGCAGGTCCAACGGCTCGTCGAGGTCGACTAGACCGATGCGGACGCCGCCTCCGGCGCCGCCGATCATCGCCATCGTCGGCCCGACTGCGTCCGGCAAGACCGATCTCGCCCTCGCCCTCGCGCGCGAGCTGCCGGTGGAGATCCTCGTCGCCGACTCGCGCCAGGTGTACCGCGGCATGGACATCGGCACCGCCAAGCCCGACACGGCGGCGCGCGCTGCTGTCCCGCACCACCTGCTTGATCTCGTTGCGCCCGACGCGCGCTTCACCGTGGCGGACTGGCTCGCGGCGGCACGCTCCGCGCTGAGCGCGGTGGGGGAGCGGGGCCGGCTGCCGCTCGTCGTGGGCGGCACCGGGCTGTACGTCACCGCCCTCGTCGACGGCTACCAGCTCGCGGTCGAGGGCCACGATCCGGCGCTTCGAGCACGACTGGACGCGCGCCTCGCCGGCGAGGGATTGGCGAGCCTGGTGGCCGAGCTCGAGCGCAGGGATCCGCATCGCGCCGCCACCGTCGACCTCCGCAACCCGCGCCGCGTGCTGTCCGCGCTCGAACGCGCGCTGCTGGGTGCCGGGCGCGTCGCGTCGCGACCCCATCCCGGGCGCGTGGCGCTGATCGGCCTGCGCCGGCCGCCCGCGGTCCTCGCGGTGAGGATCGCCGAGCGCGCGGCGGCGATGTTCGAGGGCGGCATGCTGGCCGAGGTGGCGGCGCTGGGCGCGGCCGGCTACGGCGCCGGCCTGCGCGCGCTCGACTCGCACGGCTACCGGGAGGCGATCGGTCTGCTGGCGGGGGAGTGGTCAGGCGAGGATGCCCTGGCCTCCACGATCCTGCGCACTCGCCGCTATGCGCGACGCCAGCTCGCGTGGTGGCGCCGCGACCCGCGGGTCCAGTGGCTCGACGCGGCAGACGGCCCCGCTGACGCGCCGGCGCTCGTGGCAGCCGCGCTCACCGTCGCGGCGGGGGAGTGATCAGCGCGCGGACAGCCCGATCGCCTGCCGCCATGCCGCGACCCCCACGAGCTCCTCGCCGGCGTGGCGCGGTCGCGGCAGCTCGCCGGTCCGGCCCCGCGGCGGGAAGACCGGCAGCGGTGCCGGGCGGCCGAGCAGGTAGCCCTGCCCGGCGCGGACGCCGAGCGTCGCCACCTGCGCGACCTGCTCGGGGTGCTCAAGCCCCTCGGCGATGACGAGCGCATCGGTCTGGGTGGCGAGGCCGACGACCGAGCCGATGACGGCGTTCGACGGCGCGCCCGGCCCGCTGCGCTGGACCAGGCTGAGGTCGACCTTGAGGACGTCGAATCGGACCTGGGCCAGCAGGCGGAGGCCGGCGTTCCCGGCGCCGAGGTCGTCGGCCGCGAAGCGGATCCCGTGGCGCCGGAAGGCGTCGAACTTCACGCGGGCCGCGTCGGGGTCTCGAAGCGGCCGGTGCTCGGTGAGCTCGATGACGAGGTGGTCGGCCGGGAACCCGTGGCGCTGGAGGATCGAGAGCACCGTGCCGGTGCCGAACTCCGGCGCCTCGACCGTCTGGGCCGACACATTGACGCTCAGGAAGTAGGCGTCCGGCAGGTCGCGGGCGCCGGCGATCAAGACGTCGAGGCAGGCCAGGTCGAGGTCCACCGTGCGGCCGGTGGCGTCGGCGGCACCGAACAGGTCGCCGGGGCCCGTGAAGGGGATGCCGTCGACGGGGCGGATCAGCCCCTCGTACCCGAGGATCGTCGCGCTCGCCAGCTCGACGACCGGCTGGTACACCGGCAGGAGCTGGCGCTGCCGGATCACGTCGGCGATCGCCGCGAGCTGCTCGGCCGGGAGCGTCGGAGCCTCGCTGCCGGCACCGGGGGCGTAGCGCACGACCTCCGTCCGGCCGGCCCGCTTCGCCTCGTAGAGGGCGGCATCGGCCTGGAGGTAGAGCTGCTCGCGGTTCGCGGCAAGGGCGGGGATTGCGGACACGCCCGCCGAGAAGGAGATGGCCTCGTCGCCGAGCTCGCGCAGGACCGGCTGCAGCGCGCTCACGAGCAGGCGTCGGGCGACGACCCACGCGCCGTCGACATCGGTGTGTGGCAGGAGGATGGCGAACTCGTCGCCGCCGATGCGGAAGGATCGGTCCGGGCGCCGCACCGACAGCTCGAGGAGCCGCCCGAACCGCGCGAGCACCTTGTCACCGGCAGCGTGGCCATGGGTGTCATTCACGGCCTTGAAGCCGTCGAGGTCGATGAGGACCAGCGACAGCGGGACCTCGTAGCGCTGCGACGCCTCGGACAGCCGATCGAGCTCTTCCTGGAACGACCGATGGTTGCCGAGCTTCGTCAGCGGGTCCTGGAGCGCCTCCGCGACTGCGACCTCGTAGGCGACCTGCAGCTGGGCCCGGGAGCGCTTCAGCGGCGCGATGGCGAGATGGACGAGCGCAACGCCGATGGCCATTGCGATGAGGAGCGCCAGGCCGCCGGCGAGCAAGGGACGGTCGGGGAGGAATGCGCCGCCCGCCACGCGACTGGACAGGCCGGCGACCACGGCGACGGCCACCGCCCCCGTCACACGCAGCGTCAGCGGCAGGTGAGGTTGCGCTCCGGATTCGCTCGCATCGTATTGCAACTAAGGCACCTTCAGGCCGTGACCCCCGGCTGATGCGAGCAGCGAACCACACCGGACCGTCCCTGCGCAGTAGGCGAAAGGTACCGCTCCCGCTACCATGAACCGAACACATGTCCGAACGCAGCACCACGATTGACCTCACCACGCGCGACGAGCGCGCCTTCCTGATCGGTATCGACCGGCCCGGTGACGCGAGCTGGCCGGTGCGGCGCAGCCTGGCGGAGCTGGAGGCGCTGGCGGAGACGGCGGGCGCCGACGTGGTCGGCACCGCCTTCCAGCGGCGCGCGCTGCCGGATCCGCTCTGGTATTTCGGCAAGGGCCGCGCGAGCGAGCTAGTCGACGAGAAGGCAGCCAGCGACTTCAACACCCTGGTCGTCGACGACGAGCTCAGCCCGAACCAGCAGCGTAATCTCGAGAAGCTGCTCGACTGCAAGGTCCTGGATCGGTCGGCCTTGATCATCGACATCTTCGCCCAGCGCGCCCGGACGAAGGAGGGGCGGCTCCAGGTCGAGCTGGCGGGCTTGGAGTACCACCTGCCGCGCCTCACGCGGATGTGGACGCACCTGTCGCGCACCCGCGGCGGGATCGGCACCCGCGGCGGGCCCGGGGAGACGCAGCTCGAGACGGACCGCCGTCTCATCGGCGAGCGGATCCAGCGCCTGAAGCGCGAGCTTGGCGACGTCAAGCGCCATCGGGCCACCGCATCCCGTCGACGCGACGCGTCCGAGATCGCGAGCGTGGCGCTCGTCGGCTACACGAACGCCGGCAAGTCGACGCTGCTGAACCAGCTCGCCGCCGCCGACATCTACGCCGCGAACCAGCTGTTCGCGACCCTCGATCCGACGAGCCGCCAGGTCACGCTGCCGACCGGCCAGAAGATCGTCGCGTCCGACACGGTGGGGTTCATCAACAAGCTCCCGCACCACCTTGTCGACGCCTTCCGGGCGACGCTCGAGGAGGTCCTGCGCGCCGACCTGCTGCTCGAGGTGGTCGACGCGGCGGACCCGAGCTTCGTGGGCCAGCAGGCCGCGGTGCAGACGGTGCTCGACGAGCTCGGAGCCGGCGCCACGCCGCGGATCACGGTCTACAACAAGGTCGACCTGCTCGATGCGGATCTGCGGGCCGATCCGAACCTGCCGGACGACGATCGGGTCGCCTTCGTGAGCGCCCAGACCGGCGAGGGCACTGAGGGCCTGCTCCAGCGGATCGCGGATGCGCTGCGCGGTGCCATGGTGCCGGTCGACGAGGTGGTCCCGTACGAGCGGGGTGAGCTCGTCGCCAGGGCACGGACCGCGGGCGACGTCACCGAGGCCTACACCGAGGGCGGCATCAGAGTGTTCGGGCACCTGCCGGCGTCGATCGCGGGCGAGCTGACGGCCGCGAGCGCGGCGCGCCGCCGCTCAGACGCGGAGCGATCCGTCCCGAGCTGAGATGGACACCTTCGCGGGTGATGTCTCGTGCTGACGATGCGGCAGGACGGCGCGGAGCACCAGGCCGGCGTAGAGCCAGGCGACGGCCGGCACGAGCATCGCGCCGTAGCCGCGGAGCAGCGCCCCGACATCGCCGGGCACCAGCGCGCCGCCGATCAGGGCGGCAGCGGCCAGCACGAGGCCACAGGCCCCAAGGCGCGCGAGTCCGGATCGTGGTTGCATCTCCGCCATGGTGCGGGCCACGCGGGGGCGACGGCCATCCGACTTCCGGCGCTCAGATGGCACCGATGGTCACCCTTTGCGGGCGCATCGCTCGATTACTCGGTACGCCGCTTCCGCAAAGATATGTTATGTGATACTCAGGCTCGGCTCAGGCGCGAGATATTGGCACCGAGGTTGCGATGTCGATACGTGCCACCGTTCATCGCCAGACCGATGCGGGGTGAACGGAGGAGGATCAGACCCGAATGTCGTACAGAAGAGAAACGGTCACGACCGAGGAAGTCGTCGAGACCCCGACCACTGAGACCACGCCGCCGGCGGCAAGCCCGACGAGCGTCAACATCAATGCTCCGCAGGACGCCGGCACGACCGTCGCGGACACGAGCGAGACCGTGACCGTCGACGATGGCCAGACCGAGGTGAACGTCCGCTGAGCTAGGCGGGGGCCGCCTGGACGGCCCCGACCGCCGGCCTCACGGCGATGACGTTGACGGCCGGCACGGGCTGGGCGATGCCCTTGAGCGAAAGGTCGCCGATCGGCTCGACCTCGACGATCTCCTCGACCATCGCGTGCGCCCGCTGGCTCAGCAGGATCTGGTTCGAGGCTGCCTGGCTGCTGATGCGCGAAGCGAGGATCACGACGTTCCCGATCGCGCCGTAATCGTAGCGCCCCTCGAAGCCGATCCGGCCGAGCGTCGCGTACCCGACCGCGATCCCGACGCCGAACCCCAGGTCATAGCCGCGCTTGCTCCAGCCGACGGCGAGGTCCGCGAATCGGTCGCGCATCGCAGCGGCCATCCGGACCGCCCGCTCGACGTGGTTCTCCTGGGCGACCGGGTCGTTGAAGAAGATCATCACCCCGTCGCCCGCGAAATGCTCGAGCGTTCCCGCCTGCTCGACGATCGCCGCGCCCAGCATGCGGTGATACTCGCCGAGCACGCCGAGCAGCTCCTCCGGGTCGGCCTGCTGCGCAAAGGCGGTGAAGCCGCGCAGGTCGCAGAACGCGACCGTGATCTGCCGTCGATGACCGGCGAGGAGCTGCTCACCCTCGTCCGACGAGATGAGCGTCGCGATCTGCGGGGAGAGGAAGCGGCTGAGCTCGGTCTTCTGGCGGTCGATCGTCTCGGTCAGCGCCCGTTGGCGCTCGAGATACTCGCGCTCCAGGTCGGCGAGGTGCTTCGCAGACAGGGATGCGCTGATGCGCGCGTCGAGGATGCGGGGATTGATCGGCTTCGTCAGGTAGTCGGTCGCCCCGAGCTCGATGCAGCGGACGACGCTGTCGAGCTCCTCCACGCCCGACACGATGATCACCGGGATGTGACGAATGGCATCGTCGGCCTTCAGGGCGGCGAGCGTCTCGTAGCCGTCCATCTCGGGCATCATCACGTCGAGCAGGACGAGGTCGATGGCAGTCGGACGCGCGCGCAGCACGTCGAGCGCCTCCAGCCCGTTCTCGGCCTCGAGTGCCTCGATGCCGAGCGCGGCCAGCTGACGGACGAGGACGAGTCGATTGACGAGGCTGTCGTCGACGACGAGCGCCCGCCCCGGGCCGTTCATCCTTGCTCGGCCTCGTTCCCCCAGGCGCGGAGCGCCGCCGTCGCCGCGTCCCAGTCGGCGTGGACCGCGGACACTGCCTCGCCCACCGTCGCGTCGAGCACGCCAGAACGGCCGGCCATCTCGAGCTCGCGTGCCGCGGCTGCGAGCCGGCGCAGGCCGAGCGTCGCGCTGCTCGACTTCAGGGTATGGGCCGGTCGGACGAGCGCGTCAGCATCCCCCGCCATCGTGGCCTCGTCGATCGCGCCGAGCTGGATCGGCGCGTCGGAGAGGTAGGCGTCGATGAGCTCGACCACGAACGCGCGGTCGCCACCGACCGATGCCAGCAGCTCGTCCATGACCACCGGGTCGAGGGTTGCGAGGTCAGCGTCGCGCACGTCGTGTTCCCTTCCGCCTGGATGATCTCCCCGTGTCGGTCCGGGCAGCGACGCTCGGCGTCCGTTCGAGGGCGCCGGAGAGCTCCGCGGGCCGAATCGGCTTGCTGATGTAGTCGTTCATGCCCGCCGCGATGCAGGCTTCCCGGTCTCCGGCCATGGCGTTCGCAGTCATTGCGACGATCCACAGCGGGCGGCCCGGCCAGCGGGCCCGGATCTCGCGCGTCGCGCCGAGGCCATCGAGGGCCGGCATCTGGACGTCCATGAGGACGACGTCGTATGGCTCGCGCTCGACTGCCTCGACCGCTTCGCGTCCGTCGGTCGCGAGGTCCGCCGTGTACGACAGCTGGGCGAGCAGGCGGACGGCGAGCTTCTGGTTCACCGCGTTGTCCTCCGCGAGGAGGATCTTCAGCGGGTGGCGCTCGCCGAGCGGTCTCGCATCGCCATTCCGAGCCGCCTCAGTGGCCACGAGCGGTCGCGTCGCGCTCCCACCGAGCAGGACGGTGGCGACCGTGTCATGCAGCGCGGAGGGCTTGATCGGCTTCGCGAGCCACGCAGCCACGCGTGCCCCCTCGCGCTCGCGCAGGCCGATCGACGACAGGATGACGATCGGCATCTCCCGCTTTCCGTTCGATCCGAGCTCGCTGATCTTCTCGGCCAGCTCGAGCCCGTCGAGGTCGGGCATGAGGAGGTCAAACAGCGCGATCTCGAATCGCTCGCCGCGTCGCACCCACTCGAGCGCCTCGAGCGGGGAGCCGGTCTCACGAGGTACCATCCCCCACCGCGCGGTCTGGGCGACGAGGATCCGGCGGTTCGTGGCGTTGTCGTCGACGATGAGCACCGAGCGCCCGCCCAGGTCGGCCTCGACGCGCTGGGGTCGGGATGGTGCCACCGCGCCGGCCGCGGCCACCGGCATCCGCATGACGAGATGGAACGTGCTCCCCTCCCCCGCCGTCCCGCTGCTCTCCGCCTCGAGGGAGCCGTCCATGAGCTCGGCGAGACGGCGGCTGATGGCAAGTCCCAGACCGGTGCCGCCGTAGCGGCGCGCAATCGAGGCGTCGACCTGGCTGAACGACTGGAACAGCTTGCTCATGGCGGCCGGCGGGATGCCGATCCCCGTGTCACGGACGTCGATTCGGATCTCCCATTGCCCGGGACCGCGTCGCGTGCGGCCCTCGAGCCTGCTTCCGCCGACCGTGACCACGACCTCGCCGCGCTCGGTGAACTTCACCGCATTTGACAGAAGATTGAGCAGCATCTGCCGCAGCCGCCCGGCGTCACCGACGAGGGCCACCGGCAGGTCCTCGTCGACCGCGTAGACGAGCTCGAGCCCCTTCTTCGACGCGGTCGGGGCAAGGATGTCGAGCGAGGCCTCGATCGCCTCGCGGAGGATGAACGGGGCTGCGTCGAGCTCGACGCGCCCGGCCTCGATCTTCGAGAAGTCGAGCACGTCGTTGATGATCGTGAGGAGCGCGTCGCCCGACGTGCGGATCGTCTCCGCGAACTCACGCTGCTCGTCCTCGAGCGGGGTGTCGAGCAGCAGTCCGCTCATCCCGATCACCGCGTTGAGCGGCGTGCGGATCTCGTGGCTCATGGCCGCGAGGAAGCTGCTCTTCGCCTCGTTCGCCTGCTCGGCGCCGTGGCGTGACTCCTGGGCGTCGGCGAAAAGGCGGGCGTTCTGGAGCGCGATCGCCGCCTGCTGCGACATCCGCTCGAGGAAGCTGAGGTCGGCGGCAGTGAAGTCCGGGCTCGACATCGAGCGCCATATGGCAAGGATGCCCGCAACGTTGCCCCGGATCGTGAGCGGCGCCGCCATCAGCCGATCGTCATCGTCCTCATCGGTGCCGGCGATCGTCACCGCTCGCGCATCCTGCGAGGTCTCGTTCACGGCCTCGGCGACGCCGGTGATGGCGATGTCGCCGATGATCCCCTCGCCTCGCGTGATCGTGTCGGCCCGAATGCTGTCCGCGATCTCGCCGATCGCGACCGTGGCGCGCAGCGTCTCGCCGTCGGCATCGGGCAGGAAGACGGCGCTCGAGTCTCCGCCGAGGAGGACGCGCGCACGTTCCGCGATCAGCTCGAGCGTCGCGGCGGGGTCAAGGGTTGCCGACATCTC